>JANNBI010000448.1:0-3204 GCA_031385345.1 Paracoccaceae bacterium
GCCAGTCCAGCTAAGAGGGTCCATATGCGGCTGTCCTTTAGGAAATACGAATGCGGGGGTTCAGAAACACGTAACCGATGTCCGAGATAAGCTGCGTGATCAACACCACAAAGACCGATACGACCGACACGCCCAACAGCAGGTCGATGTCGTTATTCCCGGCGGCCTGCACCAGTGTCCAGCCGAAACCCTTGTAATTGAACAAGGTTTCGACCACGACGACGCCGTTCAGCAGCCAGGGAAATTGCAGCATGATTACGGTGAACGGGGCGATCAGCGCGTTGCGCAACGCATGGCGCAGCACGATCTGCGGAAAACTGACGCCTTTCAGCCGGGCGGTGCGGATGTATTGCGCGGTCATCACTTCGGTCATGCTGGCCCGGGTCATCCGCGCGATATAGCCGATGCCGTAAAGGGCGATCGTCATGACGGGCAGGGCGAAATTCCAGAAGGTGATGTCGTCCATGGCGCTGGTGGCCGTGCCCATGAACAGGGTTTTCGTTTCAATCCACCCCCAGGAGGCCAGGATCGGCGAGATACCTGTGGTAGCCGAGGCAAAGAGCGCGATGAAAATCACGCCCGAGACATATTCCGGGGTGGCGGTGGTGGCGATGGCGAAGGTGGACAGGATACGGTCGGTGCGGGAGCCTTCGCGCATTCCGGACAGAACCCCCAGAAGCAGCGAGGTCGGCACCATGACCAGCATCACGGTCAGCATCAGCCAGCCGGTTTGCGACAGGCCGCGACCCAGAACTTCGGTCACCGGTTTCTTGAACACGGTGGAGGTGCCCCAGGTGCCCTGAACCAGTCCGCAGAAGCGAGGGGCAAGGGCTGCGTCGCTGCCTTTGGCGATGCAGCGGCCGCGCACTTCGCCGTCGTCCATCGTCTTGACCCAGCCGGGCAGCACGCCCAGCCATTGGCCGTAACGCGTCACGACCGGAGTGTTGAAGCCATTGTTTTCGATCCAGCTGACAACCTGATCATCGGACATCCGCACGGAAGCCTCTGACTTTGCAAGCTTTTCAAGGTTGGGCGGCAGGTTCGTCAGGTAAAAGACGATGAAGGTCAGGGCAAGAGCGGTCAGGATCATGACCCCGAGGCGGCGAAGGATGAACATCAGCATGGGGATTCCGTCCAGCTTTAGGCAATGCCCTTGCTGCCGGAGGATCCGGTGGCTGGGGGCCGCGGTCAGGGTCAGAAACGTGGGGGCGCGCGCGGGGTAATGTCCGGCGCGCCCCGGTCTGGTTCAGATCATCAGGCGGTGATCGACCACTTGTAGTGGTGATGTTCAAAGGTCGCGTGCATGTCCGCGCCCTTCACCTTGGGGTCGAAATTCCGGAAAATGGACCGCCAGTAGGGCTGCACCATCACGCCGGTTTCCTGCATGATCGTTTCAATCTTGGCCATCACTTCGGAGCGCTTTGCAGCGTCCGAGATCGACAGAGCCTCGGCCAGAGCCGCGTCAAAGTCGGGGTTGGACATGCCAGCTTCGTTCCAAGCCTCGCCCGAGCGGTAGGCCAAAGCAAGGATCTGGACGCCCAAGGGCCGCATGTTCCATTCGGTGGCCGAGAACGGGTATTTGGTCCAGTCGTTCCAGAAGGTCGAGCCCGGCAGAACCGTGCGCTTGATCGAGATGCCGGCGTCGCGGATCTGGGCCGCCACGGCGTCACAGGTCGCCGCCTGCCAGGCGTCGTCCAGCGAGATCAGTTCAAATTCCGTCGCGGAATGGCCGGCGGCGTCGATGCCGGCTTTGGCGGCTGCGGGATCAACGACCAGAGGTGCCAAGGCGGCATATTCCGGGTGGATCGGGCAGACGTGGTGATTTTCAGCGACAGTGCCGCGGTTGGAGTAGCCAAGTTCCAGAACGACCTTGTTGTCCACGGCCTTGATCAGCGATTTGCGGACATCGGCATTGGTGTAGGGTTCCTGGGTCTGGTTGAAACGCACGGCCAGAGTGGCAGCGGTCACAGCCTCGGAGGTGGTCCAGCCAAGGGCGGCGAGTTGGTCGATGAATTCGCCTGCGGATTGGTAGGTGGCGTCAATTTCGCCCGAACCGGCAGCGGCAACGACGGCGGCGGGATCGGTGCCAAAGTCGATGTATTCGATGCGGTCAAGGAAGGGTCCGCCGTAAACCTCGGTACCCCACCAGGCGTGGTCGGCGTTCTTGGCCAAAACCTGCTTGATGCCGACATCATTTACTTCGGGCAGATAGGGGCCGGTGCCGATCGGGTTCACCGACGGATCGCCGCCATCATAGGTCTGATGGACGATCGAGGCCGGGTAATCGGCCATGCCGACGATCACGGTGATGTCGGGCGACAGCAGGGTCAGCTTGACGGTGACGTCATCGACCACGGTGATCGCGCCGTCGCGGGCCAGTTTGGTGGCCGGATCGACCAAGGCGGCCATACGGCCCGCCATGGAGTTGCCTTCGACATTGCCATCGCACCAGCGGGTGATGTTGAAGGCGACATCTGCGGCGGTGAAGGCGTCGCCATTGGTCCAGGTTACGCCCTTGCGGACGTTCAGGGTGTATTCCGTGGCGTTGTCATTGACGGCCCAGGAATCCAGCAACATGCCGCGCAGCGAGCCGTCGTTGTTGTATTCGACCAGATATTCCAGCCAGCCGCGGCAGAAGTTGCCCAGCTCGGACCAGTCAAAGGTGCGCGGATCTTTCAGCGCCTTGGTTTCCATCGCCATGCGCAACGTGCCGCCCATGGTGGCATCTTGCGCAAGAGCTGCGGGGGCTTGCAGGCCCAAAAGCCCGTAGGCCGCTGCGGCGGAAACGCCCAAAGCGGTGGTGCGGGCCAGGAATTCACGGCGGCTCAGGCTGCCTTCGCGCACTTCTTTGGCGTACATATGGGCGGCTTGGTGCAGTGCGTCCTGGGTGTGGAGCGTGTCTTTCATAAGTCTCTCCCTGTCAGGCTTTCGCCATTTTTGTTTATTCTTGATCCGGCCCCATGTCCCGCCCCGCGCCAGGGTTTCGTCCCCACGATACCCCGGCAACTTTGCAAGCGGTTCCAAAAAGGCTTCACCCCCACATTCGGCACGTTTTGTAGCCTTACGTCAACGGCTCGTTCCGGCAGGGGCTATAACGTTTGCGACAAATCGGGGCGGAAATGCGCTTTGGCGCGGCATGGGCGCGGGTGGCTGAGTTTCCCGTCAAAACGGACGGGTTTCCGGCTTTGCGGACGATTCGGAGTC
>JANNBI010000167.1:0-2869 GCA_031385345.1 Paracoccaceae bacterium
TCGATCACGAACAACAGGTCCGGCGTGCCGCCCATTTCGCGGATCCCGCCCAGCGAAGCTTGCAGCTTGCCCTGATCGCGTTCCATGTTCAGACGCTCTTTCTTCGTCATTCCCTCGGCACCCGAAGCCAGCAATTCGTCAATTTGCTTCAGCCGCTGGATCGACTGGGAAATGGTTTTCCAGTTGGTCAGCGTGCCGCCCAGCCAGCGGTGGTTCATATAGAACTGCGCGCATTTTTCAGCGGCTTCCGCGACCGGCTTTTGCGCCTGACGCTTGGTGCCGACGAACAGGATGCGTCCGCCTTTGGCGACGGTATCGCGCACAACCTTCAACGCACCGTCCAGCAAGGGCACGGTCTGCGTCAGGTCAAGAATGTGGATGCCGTTGCGGTCACCATAGATGTACTCACCCATACGGGGATTCCAACGTTGGGTCTGGTGGCCGTAGTGAACGCCAGCTTCAAGCAACTGACGCATGGAAAACTCTGGAAGAGCCATGTCTTATCCTTTTCCGGTTTAAACCTTGGCGAAGCTGTCTCAGGGCGGATGCCCCAACCGGCGGACGTCACGGGATTTCTCCCCGATCAGCCCAAGCCTCGCCTGTGAAGTGCGCCTCCCTTAGCGCCTCCCCTGCCCTCCCGCAAGGCCCATTTCCCGCAAATCCCCCGCTTTCCCCTTCACTTCGATCCAAATATCCCCGCCGGAGGCTCTTTTTTGACCCCTTGCACAGCCAGGGCCCTTGGGCGAAAACGGGCCATGACACCTGACATCCTTTGCATCGGCTCCTTGCTGTGGGACATCATCGGCCGCTCGCCCACCTCGATGCGGCTGGGCTCGGACGTGCCGGGGCGCATCACCCGCCTGCCCGGCGGTGTCGCGATGAACATCGCCGTCACTCTGGCCCGGTTCGGCGCGCATCCCGCCATTCTGACCGCCATCGGCCGCGATGCCGAGGGGGATGATCTGATCGCCGCCGCCGCCCGCCTTGGCCTGATCACCGATCAGGCCTACCGATCCGACGATCTGCCCACCGACCGCTATATGGCGATTGAGGGCGCCAACGGCCTGATCGCCGCCATCGCTGACGCCCATTCGCTGGAGGCTGCCGGCGACAAGATCCTGCGCCCGCTGGCCCATGGCCCCTACGGCACGCCTGACGCACCCTGGTCCGGCCTGATCGCACTCGACGGCAATCTGACCGAGGCTTTGTTGTCCCAGATCGCCACCTCGCCGCTGTTTGCCCGCGCCGATCTGCGCATCGCCCCGGCCTCTCCGGGCAAGGCGGAACGGCTTTTGCCCCTGCTCACCCATCCCAACGCCACGCTTTATGTCAATCTGGAGGAGGCGAACCTGCTGACCCGTCAGCAACACCCCTCCGCCCCCGACGCCGCCCTTGCCCTGCTGACCCGTGGCGCAGCCCGCGTTCTGGTCACCCACGGCGGCAAGACCTGCGCCATGGGCATCGCCGGTCAGGATCTGCTGACCGACACCCCGCCCCCCGTCATGGTGGCCCGCGTCACCGGGGCGGGCGATACCTTCATGGCCGCGCATATCATGGCCGAACGCAGGGGAGAGTCCCCTGCCACCGCCCTTGCCAGCGCCCTGCGCGCCGCCGCCACCTATGTCTCCGGAGAGATCGGTTCATGACCCCCCATACCGCTGCCAATTCTGCCCCCCTGACCTTTTCGCCGGAAATCCTGACGGCCCGCGCCAACGGCACCCCCATCGTGGCGCTGGAATCCACCATCATCACCCACGGCATGCCCTTCCCGCAAAACGTCCAGACCGCTCTGCGCGTCGAGGCCGAGGTGCGCAGCCACGGCGCCACCCCCGCCACCATCGCCATCATGGCCGGTCGCATCCACATCGGCCTGACCGGGGATCAGTTGGACCAGTTGGGCCAGACCCGAAACGTCGCCAAACTGTCGCGCGCCGATCTGGCGGCCTGCTTGGCCACCGGCGGCACCGGGGCCACCACGGTTGCCGCCACCATGATCTGCGCCCATCTGGCGGGCATCTCGGTCTTTGGCACCGGCGGCATCGGCGGCGTGCATCGCGGCGCGGACACCTCTTTCGACATCTCCGCCGATCTGCCCGAACTGGCCCATACCCCCGTCACCGTGGTCGCCGCCGGGGCCAAGGCCATCCTCGATCTGCCCAAGACGCTGGAATATCTGGAAACCGCCGGCGTGCCGGTCATCGCCTTTGGTCAGGATGCCTTTCCCGCCTTCTGGTCGCGCGATTCCGGCCTGAAGGCCCCGCTGCGCATGGACAGCGCGCAGGACATCGCCGCCAGCCACCTGATGCGGGCGCGCCTTCGCCTGCCCGGCGGTCAGTTGGTCGCCAACCCGATCCCGCTTTCCGCCGAAATCCCCCTGCCCCAGATCATGCCCATGGTCGAACAAGCCCTGGCCGAGGCCGCCGCCCAAGGCATCGCCGCCAAAGCCGTGACACCGTTCCTTCTGAACCGGATATATGAACTGACAAACGGCGCTTCCCTGACCTCCAACATCGATCTGGTGCTGAACAACGCCCGCCTTGCCGCCGCCATCGCGCGGTCCCTGACCGAGTTGTCGCAAGCATGACCGCCCATGCCCAGATCACCGCCTTTCTGGGCGGACTTGACGGGCAAAAAGGCCGCGACATTCAACAGCTTCATGCGCTTTTCACTACTGCCTTGCCCGACCAGTCCCTGTCCTTTTCAGACGGGAAAAATGCCGAAGGCAAAATCGTTGCAAACCCCAGCATCGGCTATGGGGTTTTCACAAAATCCTATGCCGACGGTTCAACCAAAGACTCTTTCCGCATTGGCCTCAGCGCCAATTCTTCGGGGATTTCGGTCTATATCATGACCCTTGATGACAAAACTC
>JANNBI010000236.1:0-4723 GCA_031385345.1 Paracoccaceae bacterium
GCCCCGCCTTACTCCCTGCCCCCCTATTTCTGCCCTTTTCCGCCCATCGCCATGCGAAAACTCAACGCCTCGGCAATATGGGGTTGGCGGACCTTTGGGCTGGCGTCCAGATCCGCGATGGTGCGGGCGACGCGCAGGACGCGGTGGTAGCCGCGGGCGGAGAGGCCGAATCGTTCCGCCGCGCGCAGCAGCAGGGATTTGCCGGCCTCGTCCGGGGTGGCGTGTTCGTCCAGAAGTTTGCCTTCGAGATCGGCATTGACGCGGGCGGTCGGGTGGCCAACAAACCGCGCCCCAGCCAGAGTGCGGGCGGCGGCGACGCGGGCGGCGACGGTGGCCGAGGTGTCGCCGGTGGCGGGCAGATCAAGGTCGGCAAAGGCCACGGGCGGCACATCGACGCGCAGATCGAAGCGGTCCATCAGCGGGCCAGAGATGCGGCCCAGATAATCCTCGCCGCAGATCGGCACGCGGGCGCAGGCGCGGGCGGGGTCGGACAGATAGCCGCATTTGCAGGGATTGGCGGCTGCGATCAGCAAAAAGCGGCAGGGATAGCGGATATGGGCATTGGCGCGGGCGACCACGACCTCTCCGGTTTCGATGGGCTGACGCAGGGTTTCCAGCACGGCGCGGGGAAATTCGGGAAACTCGTCCATGAACAGAACACCGTTGTGGGCCAACGAGATTTCACCGGGTTTGGCCCCGCGACCGCCGCCGACAATGGCGGCCATGGATGCGGTGTGATGCGGGTCTTGAAACGGGCGTTCGCGCGAAATGCCGCCTTCGGTCAGCAGCCCGGCGAGGGAGTGGATCATCGAGGTTTCCAGCGCCTCGCCCGCGGACAAGGGCGGCAGGATGCCGGGCAGGCGGGCGGCCAGCATGGATTTTCCAGAGCCGGGCGCGCCGATCATCAGCATGTGGTGGCGTCCGGCGGCGGCGATTTCCAGCGCGCGTTTGGCGCGTTCCTGCCCCTTGACCTCGTGCAGGTCGCGCAGATGGATCGGGCGCGCGACCTCTCCGGCTTCGGCAGGGGGGATGGGGGATTGGCCGGTGTAATGGCGCAAAACCTCGTCCAGGGTGTTGGCGGCGATGACCTGGGTGGCGCCGACCCAGGCCGCCTCGGCCCCGCAGGCGCGCGGGCACAGAAGTTTGCGGTCTTCGGTGGCGGCGGCCATGGCGGCGGGCAGGGCGCCGACCACGGGAACAAGGGTGCCGTCCAGCGACAATTCCCCCAAGGCGACGGTGCGTTCCACCTCGTCATGCGGGATGATGTCCAATGCGGCCAGCAGGGCCAAAGCGATCGGCAGGTCGAAATGGCTGCCCTCTTTGGGCAGGTCGGCGGGGGACAGGTTGATGGTGATGCGTTTGGCGGGCAGGGCGATGGACAGGGCCTGAAGGGCCGCGCGCACGCGTTCGCGGGCTTCGGACACCGCCTTGTCGGGCAGGCCGACAAGGGTGAAGGACGGCAGCCCGGGGGAAAGCGCGCATTGCACCTCGACCAGGCGGGCTTCGACCCCTTCGAAGGCCACCGTATAGGCCCGTGCCACCATGCCCCGCCACCCCGTTCATCTTTGTTAACGGCTAGCGGGGTTAGGTTAGCAAAGGGTTAACGGCGCGGGAGGCGAGGGCCTAACCCCTAAAGAAGGGCCATGAATTTTGGCCAGGCTTCGGGGTCGGCCACGGTCTTGTCACGGCAAAAGGCGTTGCAAAAGCCGAAGCGGCGGCCATGCAATTCCAGCACATGGGTGACGGGTTTGCCGGAATAGGGGCAGGCAGCGTTTTCGCAGTCAGTGCCGGGGACGGCCTTGGCCGGCAAAGGTGCGGGGCCGGGCCAGGGGCGGGTGGGGTAGTCGCGGCGGTAAAACTCTTGATCCGCGCCATCGACCAGACCCATGGCGCGCCATTTGCGAAAGGAGGGATGGGCGAGATGGGCCTGAACATAGGTCATGGCGCGGGAGCTGACGGGCAGGTTGTATCCGGCGATGCGGCTGGCAACCGGGGCAAAGAACGCATCGGCGGCCGAGTAATCGCCCGCCAGCCATACAGCGGACCCGGTCTGGTCGCGCGCCCAGTCCCACAGGGTTTCCAGCCGCGCCAGATCGTCCAGCACGGGTTGCGGCGGGTGGCAGGTGTCATAACTGACGCGCAGGTTCATCGGGCAATGGTTGCGCAGGGCGGTGAAGCCGGCATGCATTTCGGCGGCCAGAACGCGGGCGACGGCACGGGATTTGGGCGAGGCGGGCCAGATCCCGGCCTCGGGGTGACGTGAGGCAAGTTCCTCGGCAATGGCGATGGTTTCGGGGACGACGACGCCGTCCGGGGTGCGCATGGTTGGGGCGGTTTTTGCCGGGAAGAAGGATTTGAGCAGGTTTGGCAGTTCGTCCGTGTACAGCCGGGCGCGGTGCAGGGTGACGGGCAGATCGAAAGCGTCAAAGAGGAGCCAGCCGCGCAGGCTCCATGACGAATAAGCGCGGTCACCGGTCACGAGGTCGTAGGGGGTGGCGGGTGTTAGCATGGGAAGGCTCCTGTTTTTTGGCAGGGTAGGGGGGTGGGGCGGGCAGGAACAGCGCTGATTTGTGCGGAAGGGCATCACGGGATGTGATGGGGGGCGGGTTTGCGGGGAAGGGGCCTAGGCCAGATGGTTGACGTGATCGACCGACCAGCCGCCGTCAAAGCGCAGGCAGGTGACGGACAGGTTGTCGATCTTCTGGGCGAGGGCGTTAAAGGGCGAAAGGCCGGCGGCGCGTTGGAACTGGGTCAGGATGGTGCCGAAATGCGCCACAGCGATGATGTCGCGGCCGGGATGGGCGGTGATCAGGGCCTCGGTTGCGGCATGGATGCGGGCCTGCGCCTGATGCCAGCTTTCGCCGCCGGGCGGGGCGGGGTGGCCCGGCTGCTCCCAATATTGGCGGGACAGGTCGGGCCAGCGGGCAGCGACATCGGCAAAGGTCAGCCCGTCCCAATCGCCAAAATGGAACTCTCGCAGAGCGGGGTCATGCGGCAGGCGGGTGCGGCCGTGACCCAGCGCGTCAGCGGTGGCGGCGGCGCGGATCAGATCCGAGGAGATCAGCAGCGCGCCCCGCGGCAGATGCGCGTTCAGCCGGGTCAGCGCGGCGAGGTCCGACAGATCCGCCGGAATGTCGCGCCATCCGGCGAAGGATTTGGAATGGGTCGGGCCGTGACGGACCCACCAGAACCGGGTCATGGGGATGCCTTATGGGGTTGGAGTGTGGGGGGAGGGGCGTGCGATTTGGGGGTGCTGGGTGAGGTTTGGGTTTTGGGGGCTTGGGGTGGGTTGTTTTGGGTTCGGGCAGGATTGGCCATTCCCCCCCACCCCAGCCCTCCCCACAAGGGGGAGGGAGCCGCCATTTGGGGGGCAGTGAAGCGGGAGGGGTGATTTGGGGTGGAGCGGAACGCTGTCGGGTGGGGGGAAAGGGCGGCGCAACGGGAGGGGGGGATGGTGGGGTTTGGTGAGGTTCGGGCATTGCGGGGTTTGGGGGGAGCAGAACGCTGTCGGGTGTGGGCAGGCCCCCCACCCCAGCCCTCCCCACGAGGGGGAGGGAGGTGCCATCTGGGGGAGGAAGGTGAAGCGGGAAGTGGCGGGGGTGGGCGTCGCATTTTGGTCAAGCGATCGAGGTGGGCGGGCGGCCCTTGAGCGTCAGGGGCAGGCCCGCGACCACCAGCACCACCAGATCGGCCTGCGCGGCGAGGGCTTGGTTCAGCCGGCCCTGCGCATCGCGGAACCTGCGGGCAAGGGCGTTTTCGGGGACGATGGACAGGCCAAGCTCGTTCGTGACGATGATGACGGGGTTGGGGCTGTGGGCGAGGGCGCGCAACAGCGCAGCGGTCTGGGTGGCGAGGGTGCCATTCTTGGGCGTTGTGATCGGCCCGGTGACGCTGTGTGCGGCGGGCATTGGCGCCACGGCGTCACTGGCCTGCGCACCCTGACCCTCTTGCGCCAAAATCACATTCGTCAGCCACAGGGTCGCGCAGTCGATCAGGATCACGCCGGGCGGGGCGGCGGCAAGGGCGGCTGGCAGATCCAGCGGCGCCTCGATTGTGTGCCAGTCGGGGCCACGGTCATCGCGGTGGCTGTCGATGCGGGCGCGCATCTCGGCGTCCCAGGCTTGGGCGGTGGCGATGTAGGTCTTTGGGCGGTCGGCCAGACTGGCCAAACCCTCGGCGTGGCGGGATTTGCCGGACCGCGCGCCGCCGATCACCAGCGTCAGATGCGGAAACCCGGACGGGCCGGGCGGCGGGGCCAGATGTTCGGACACTTTTTGAGTCACTTCGGGTGATCTGTCTTTCGATGTGCTGCGTATCTATTGCAAGTCCCCGCGAAGGCAAAGTCGGGGCCAATTCAGGGGTGTCGCATGGCGCTAGATGGATATAACGACCAAACCCTGTCGCGCCAAGCGCGCAAAGCAGAGCTTTTGGACGCTGAGACCGAAACGCGGCTGGCACGGGCGTGGCGCGACCATCATGACGAGGCGGCGCTGCACCGGTTGATCACGGCCTATATGCGGTTGGCGATCTCGGTCGCGGCGAAGTTCCGCCGCTATGGCGCACCGATGAATGACCTGACGCAAGAGGCGGCGCTGGGCCTGATGAAGGCGGCGGAAAAGTTTGATCCCGACCGGGGCGTGCGGTTTTCGACCTATGCCGTCTGGTGGATCCGCGCCAGCGTTCAGGATTATGTGCTGCGCAACTGGTCCTTGGTGCGGACGGG
>JANNBI010000458.1:0-6005 GCA_031385345.1 Paracoccaceae bacterium
GTCAGCCAGTCCATCCCGAACGCCCCTTCAATGTGGTGGAAATATCCCGCGGGGGGGCCGGGGGGTGTGAACCCCCCCGGCTTTGGCGACGAAAACCGCCTGTTGTGTTATTGCAGCGCGGCCATGACCGCGGCTTTAGCATCGCCTCCGTCTTTGGTGGTCACGCCGTCCAGCCAAGGCTCCCATGCGGCGGGATTGGCGGCAAGCCAGGCCTTGGCCGCATCCGCCCCATCCGCGCCGTCATTCAGGATCGCGCCCATGATCTCGTTCTCCATGGCCAGCGAAAAAACCAGATTTGACAGCAGTTTGCCGGTGTTCGGGCATTCCGCAACCAGACCCTTGCGGGTATTGGTATCAACCACCGCGCCGCCAAAGTTGGGTCCGAAGAAATCATCGCCGCCTGACAGATAGGTCATCTTGAAATTGGCGTTCATCGGATGGGGTTCCCAGCCCAGGAACACGATCGGCTTGCCGTCATCCTGCGCCTTGGCCACTTCGGCCAGCATGCCTTGTTCGGACGACTCGACCACTTCAAACCCGTCCAGCCCGAACGGACCTGACGCGATCATGTCCAGGATCAGGCGGTTGCCGTCATTTCCCGGCTCGATCCCGTAGATCTGGCCTTCCAGCGCGTACTTGGCGGCAGCGATGGAGGCGAAATCGGTGATCCCGGCGGCCACACCGGCCTCGTTCGTGGCAAGGGTGTACTTGGCGCCTTCCAGATTGGTGCGGATCACTTCAACAGTGCCGGCATCCCGGTAGGGGGCCAGATCGGCTTCCATCGTGGGCATCCAGTTGCCAAGGAAAACGTCGATATCGCCTTCGGCGAGTCCGGTATAGGTGACGGGCACGGACAAAACCTTTGTTTCGGTCTCATAGCCCAAAGCTTCCAGCACCACGGTGGTCGCAGCGGTGGTCGCCGTGATGTCGGTCCAGCCCACATCCGAAAAGATCACTTTGTCGCAGCCCTCGGCAAAGGCCGATCCTGCCAGCGCAAAGGTGATGGCGCTGCAAAGGAGAGTAGAACGAAGGGTCATGAGTGGCTCCCTGTTTTTGTTGATTGACGAGTCAATAAACTTCACGCACCCTTGGCTTGGCAAGCAAATTCTTGGACCAGACCCGAAATGCCCAAAGTTGGAATGGAGCCTATCCGAAAGGCAGCGCTCGTCAAAGCGACGATCGTGGAGATTGGGCGTGTCGGATCGCTGGATGTGACGGTCAGTCAGATCGCCAAGCGGGCAGGCATGTCGTCGGCGCTGGCGCATCACTATTTCGGATCCAAAGAGGAAATGTTTCTGGCCGCCATGCGCCATATCCTGACCCTGTACGGGGCCGAAGTGCGCGGGGCGCTGGCGCTGGCTCAGGGGCCAGAGGCCCGGCTTCGCGCCATCATCACCGCCAGTTTTTCGGCCGGAAGTTTCCGGCGCGAGGTGGTTGGGGCCTGGTTGAATTTCTGGGTTCTGGCGCAGACCGTGCCGCAGGCGCGGCGTCTGCTGCGGGTCTATCAGGGGCGGTTGCGGTCAAACCTTCTGACCGGTTTGCGGCCCTTGGCCGGTGCGCGCGCTGAAGAGGTCGCTGAAGGGCTGGGGGCTGTCATTGACGGTGTCTATCTGCGGGAGGCGCTGAAATCGGGCGCGCCCGAGGGTAAGATCGCCGCAGATGTGGCACTTAACTATCTGGAATCGCAGCTGAAAGTGCGTTTGACGTGACCGCCGATTACGTGATCATCGGGTCAGGATCAGCCGGGTCCGCCGTCGCCTTTCGTCTGGGCGAGGCGGGAAAAAAGGTTGTGGTGATTGAACAGGGTGGCAGCGATTTTGGCCCCTTCATTCAGATGCCGGCTGCGCTGTCCTATCCGATGAACATGCCGATTTATGACTGGGGTCTGGCCACCGAACCCGAACCCCATTTGGGCGGGCGCCGTTTGGTCACGCCGCGCGGGCGGGTCATCGGCGGGTCATCCTCGATCAACGGGATGGTCTATGTGCGCGGCCATGCCCGCGATTTTGACGGCTGGGAGGAGATGGGTGCGCAGGGCTGGTCCTATGCCGATGTGCTTCCCTATTTTCAGCGGATGGAAAACTGGCACGGCGAGGCGGACGGCAGCGCCTCGGGGGATACCAGTTTTCGCGGCAATCAGGGGCCGCTGCATATCACGCGCGGTCCGCGCAAAAACCCGTTGTTCGATGCCTTCATTCAGGCCGGGCAGCAGGCGGGATACCCGGTGACCCCGGACTATAACGGCCAGTCGCAAGAGGGATTCGGCGCGATGGAGGCGACGATCTGGAAGGGTCAGCGCTGGTCGGTGGCCAATGCTTATCTGCGCCCGGCGATGAAGGCGGGCAATGTCAGTCTGATCCGCGCCTTCGCACGGCGTGTGGTGATTGAGAATGGGCGGGCTGTTGGGGTCGAGGTGGAACGTGGCGGGCAGATCGAGGTGATCCGCGCGGCTGAGGAGGTGATCGTTTCAGCCTCGTCGATAAACTCGCCGAAAATCCTGATGCTGTCAGGGATTGGCGATGCGGCCCATCTGGCCGAGCATCAGATCCCCTTGGTTGCGCATCGTCCCGGTGTGGGGGCCAACCTGCAAGATCACCTTGAAATCTATATGCAATTTCAATCCAGACAGCCGATCACCCTGTACAAATACTGGAACCTTTGGGGCAAGGCGCTGATCGGGGCGCAATGGCTGCTGACCAGAAAAGGTCTGGGTGCCAGCAATCAGTTCGAAGCTTGTGGGTTCATCCGCTCGGCGGCGGGTGTCGAATATCCCGATATCCAATACCATTTCCTGCCCATAGCCGTGCGCTATGATGGCAAAGCGTCGGCGGCAGGGCATGGGTTTCAGGTCCATACCGGGCCAATGCGGTCAAAGTCGCGGGGGTCGGTCACCTTGCGGTCCGCTGATCCGAAATCGGCGTCGAAAATTCTGTTCAACTATATGTCCGACCCCTCGGATTGGGAGGATTTCCGCAAGGCCATTCGCCTGACCCGCGAGGTGTTTGACCAACCCGCGATGCGCGCCCATGTGAAATCCGAGATTCAGCCTGGTATCAACTTGCAATCCGATGCCGATCTGGACGGATTTCTGCGCGAGCATGTTGAAAGCGCCTATCACCCCTGCGGCACTGCGCGCATGGGCCGAAGGGACGATCCGATGGCCGTGGTTGATTCGGACTGCCGGGTGATCGGGGTGGACGGCTTGCGTGTGGCGGACAGTTCAATCTTTCCGCAGGTGACCAATGGCAATCTGAACGGCCCGTCGATCATGACCGGAGAGAAGGCCGCCGATCATATTCTGGGCCGCAAATTGCCGAAATCGAACCTGGAACCAATGCTGAATCCCAATTGGCGCAGTGCCCAGCGATAGTTAGCGGTTGGCGTTGGTGCGGCTGGATTTATGCTGACGCTCCAACCTACGCCCGAACTCTGCAAAGGCGTCTTTCACACGCTCCTGTACCTTAGCCTCGCCCAAAGTCAAAAATTTCCCCACCAACCCAGAGGCTTGCACGGTCCCGGCATAGGAAAGGACGCAGTGATCGGCATCGCCGTCAAACTGGATCGCCAGATCAAGCATCGCTGATCCGCCGATCATATGCCGACACTCAACCAGAAACCGCAAGGATTTCCCGGCTTCGACCGGTGTCACCGCCATCGTGCCAGCCAGTTTTACCGTGGTAATCCCAAGATCCCTTGCCACCGAAAAGGCAAAGGTCCGCTCGTCAATTCTTGAAAGGGCCGATCCCTGCGGCATGAACAACGCCAGATGATCTTGTTCCGTCAGTGCCGCCATCGCGCGCTGCGGTGCGGCATCAAAGCTCACCTTGCCGTGAATATCCATGATCGTCACCCGTTTGATCGCTGAGCGGGCGTAAGACGCGGCGCGGCCAAAGGCAAATCTTTTCGCTAGTCCGCAATGTCATAGGGCAGAACACCCCGCCTGTCGGGATCCACCCGCAATCGACGCTCCAACGGCGGAACCGAGCGTTGATGGCAATTGGGACGCTCACAGATCCGGCAAGAAATTCCGATCGGCTCAAATCTGCCTTTCAGGTCAAGACCATCAGAATAGACCAGCGCCCCCGCATGGGCCACCTCGCAGCCCAGACCGATGGCATAGCGCCGCACCGGGGCCAGATAGGCGCCCCCCGGTTTCGAGACGTCGCGTGCCAGACAAAGATACCGCACGCCGTCCGGGGTTTCGGCCAGCTGGCGCAGAAAATGGCCGGGTGTTTCAAAGGCGCGGTGGACATTCCACAACGGGCAGGCGCCGCCGAACCGCGCGAATTGCAGACGCGTGGCCGAGTGGCGTTTGGTGATCGTACCCGCCTGATCGACGCGGACAAAGAAAAACGGGATCCCCTTTGCGCCGGGGCGTTGCAGAGTCGAAAGCCGATGCGCCACCTGTTCGATTGAGGCACCGAACAGATCGGCAAGCCGTTCCAGATCGTGCCGCGTTTCGGTCGCGGCGGCCAGAAACGCCCCGTAGGGCATCAGCGCCGCACCGGCGAAATAGTTTGCCAGACCGATCTTGGCGATGTCGCGCGCTTCGGGCGTGTGAAACCGGGCAAGATCCAGCGTCGCCTCCAGCAGGTCATTCTGGGTTTGCAGCGCCACCTGATACAGAAGTTGAAACCGTTGGGTGGAGGCCGCGGCGCGGGCGGAGAGGTTTAGTTGCCGTGAGGTGGGATTAAAATGCCGTAGCGCCGAATCATTCGAAAAGTGCAACGACACGCCAAGCGCCGACAAGGCATCGGCTGCGAAGATCAGCACGTCTTTTCCGTCAGTTGAATAGGTGGCAAATCGTTCAGCGGCGCGGTCGATGGCATCAAGGTAATTGTTGCAATAGTGAAAGAAGTCGCGGACCTCCTCCCATGGATTGGGGCGCAGACTGGCGTCCTCCCGGCCCAAAGCCTCGTCCAGTGACGCCAAGCGTTCATGGTTTTGGCGATAGGCGCGGTGCAGATCCAAAAAGGCACGAGCAAGGGCAGGGGCGTTGGAGGCTGCAAGGCGCAGATCGGCCTGCGGCGGTGATTTGCCACCGAACACCGGGTCGGCCAAGGCCTCTTGCATGTCGCTGACCAGACGTTCACCTGCACCTGCGGTCAGTTCGGTGACGTCCAGCCCAAATTCCTGCGCCAAGGCCAGAACAACGGTCGCGGACACCGGCCGGTGATTGTTTTCCATCTGGTTTAGATAGGGCAGGGAGACCTTGACCCGGTCCGCAAAGACTCGCTGCGTCAGGGCCAGACGCAGCCGCAATTCCCGCAGTTTCGCTCCGGCATAAAGTTTTTGGGTGGCCATATCCTACCTCTTTGCAAAGTAGAAAATGGCATTTGCAAAATTCGCCGTCAAGCCCGGCGGCTGCGGCGGATCACCGCCAGAATTGCCAGATTAGAGGCGAGGGAGGAGGCCAGCATCAACAAAATTAATGGCATCTCAGTTGATCCGGGCGGCAGGATCGCCCCGGCAAGTGCCGCCAAAGCTGCGCCGCCGCCAATTGTGATTGCCCCCCCCAGCCCCGAGGCAGAGCCTGCCAGATCCGGCCGCGCCGCCAGAATCCCGGCGTTTGCATTCGGCAAGGACATGCCATTGCCGATCCCCATGGCGATGGTAAGTCCGAAAAATACCACAGGCCCGGACAAGCCAGCCAGTGTCAGCAGCGCCAGGACACTTAGGCCAATGGTGGTGGCCAGCGTGCCAAACAGCACCATCCGGTTCATCCCCACCCGCGCCGAAAACCGCCCAGCGATGAAGTTTCCGCTGGCATAACCAACCGCGGTCAGGGCAAAAAGCTTGCCGATTTCACTGGAGGACAGGCCGAAGACCTGATTGCCGACAAACGGCGCTCCGCCCAGATAGGCAAAGAAACACCCCGATGCGAAGCCTGCGCAAAGACAGTAGCCCCAAAAGCTCCACGAGGTCAGAAGTTCGGGATACTTCTGAAATTGCTGGAAAATACCCCGGGTTGACGGTTTCGCCGTCTCGCCCAGATCGGCATAGAT
>JANNBI010000284.1:0-1801 GCA_031385345.1 Paracoccaceae bacterium
GCCCCGCCCTGAGAACACCGGGAACAGCCCCGGCGCAGGTACCATACGCTTGGTTTCGCCCAGCGGCAAGCCGCCGACCTGCGCATCCTTGCGCAGCACCCGTGCGTTTGGGATAGCTGGGGGCATGAACATGATCGTGAAATTTTTCGCCATGTCGATGGCCCTGTCCGGCGCGCTGTCGGCATCCACGGCCCGTGCGGAGTGCGTGGTGCTGCTGCATGGTCTGGCGCGGACCGAGGATTCTTTGATCGCCATGGCTGCCGCCTTGGAAGCCAGCGGCTATGTCGTGGTCAACGAAGGCTATCCTTCAACCGATGCCACGATAGAGGTTCTGGCCCAGGGCGTCGGCGCGCGGGTGGCGCAATGCGATCCTGCCCAGCCAGTGCATCTGGTGACGCATTCGATGGGGGGCATTCTGGCACGGGTCTGGCTGGTGGATCACCGACCGGCGATCATGAGCCGGGTGGTGATGCTGGCCCCGCCCAATCAGGGATCGGAACTGGTGGATGCCTTCGCGGGGATGGCAGCCTTTGCCTGGATCAACGGTCCCGCCGGGATGGAGTTGGGCACCGACGCCGCCTCGGTTCCGCTGACACTGCCGGACCCTGATTATGACCTTGGGGTAATCGCCGGCAACAGCACGCTGAACCCGGTTTATTCCAGCGTGATCCCCGGCCCGGACGACGGCAAGGTGTCGGTGCAATCGACCTTTGTCGCGGGCATGACGGCCCATATCACCCTGCCCGTCACCCATACGTTCATGATGCTGAACCCCGTGGTGATCGCCCAGACCATCCATTTCCTGAAAACCGGGGCCTTCGATCCTGATCTGGGCTATACGGAAGCCTTGGGCGAGGTGTTGGACCCCGACGGCGGCTGATCAGACTTTCGCCACCTAGACCTTGGTCACGATCCGGTTGACGTGGCCCATCTTGCGTCCGGCTCGCGCCTCGGTTTTTCCGTACAGATGCAGGGCGGAATGGCGTTCGCGCAGGATTGCCGGGATTTGCGCCACGTCATCGCCGATCAGGTTTTCCATCACCACATCGCTGTGACGTGATCCATCGCCAAGCGGCAAACCTGCCACCGCGCGGATATGCTGTTCGAATTGATCCACTGCGCAGCCGTTCTGCGTCCAATGACCGGAATTATGCACACGAGGGGCGATTTCATTCACGATCAAGCCTTTGGGCGTGACGAACAGTTCAACCCCCAGAACCCCGACATAGTCCAGCGCGGTTGCGATCCGGGCCGCCAACAGCACCGCGTCGCTGCGCTGTCCGGGGGACAGGCGGGCGGGCAGGGTCGTGCTGTGCAAGATGCCGTCACGGTGGACATTCTCGCCGGGGTCATAGCAGGCGACGGACCCGTCCAGACCGCGCGCGGCGATCACCGACACCTCATGGGTGAACTCAATAAAGCCTTCCAGCACGCATGCCGCGCCTTGCATCGCGGCATGGGCCGCCGCCGCCTCTGACGCCGCGCGCAGGCGGACCTGCCCCTTGCCGTCATAGCCCAGCCGGGTGGTTTTCAGGATCGCGGGCGTTCCAATCCGGTCCAGCGCGGTGGTAAGATCGTCCAGTGTTTGCACCGCGCCGTAGGGGGCGGTGGTCAATCCCAGCCCGGTAAGAAAATCCTTTTCAAGGATACGGTCCTGCGCGATGGCCAAAGCCCGGCGGTTGGGGCGGATCGGGCGCGCAGCCTCCAGGATATCCAGCGCGGCGGTGGGGATATTCTCAAACTCATAGGTGATCACATCCACGGCGGCAGCAAAGGCGGTCAGCGCCGCCACATCGTCATA
>JANNBI010000305.1:0-3893 GCA_031385345.1 Paracoccaceae bacterium
CAAACGGCAGGCCGTCACCAACGCGTCGAACACCATCTTCGCCGTCAAGCGTCTGATCGGACGCCGCTTTGATGATCCGGTGATCGTCAAGGATCAAAAGAACATGCCCTACAAGATCGCCAACGGCGGCAACGGCGATGCCTGGGTCGAAGTGCGTGGCGAAAAGTATTCGCCGTCGCAGGTGTCCGCCTTCATCCTGCAGAAGATGAAGGAAACGGCCGAGGCTTATCTGGGTGAAACCGTCACCCAGGCCGTCATCACCGTGCCCGCCTATTTCAACGACGCCCAACGTCAGGCCACCAAGGACGCCGGCAAGATCGCCGGTCTGGAAGTGCTTCGCATCATCAACGAGCCGACGGCAGCAGCCCTCGCTTATGGTCTGGACAAGAAGGAAGCCCGCACCATCGCGGTCTATGACCTTGGCGGCGGCACCTTCGACATCACCATTCTGGAGATTGACGACGGGCTGTTCGAGGTGAAATCCACCAACGGCGACACCTTCCTTGGTGGCGAAGACTTTGACATGCGCATCGTCAACTTTTTGGCGGACGAGTTCAAAAAGGAACATGGCGTCGATCTGTCCTTGGACAAAATGGCCCTGCAGCGCCTGAAGGAAGCCGCTGAAAAGGCCAAGATCGAACTGTCCTCCTCGACCCAGACCGAAATCAACCAACCCTTCATCTCGATGGACCGCAACACCGGCCAGCCGCTGCACCTTGTCGTGAAAATGACCCGTGCCAAGCTGGAATCGCTGGTGGATGACCTGATAAAAAAGTCGATCAAGCCTTGTCAGGCCGCGTTGAAAGACGCTGGTATCTCGATGTCTGACATCGACGAGGTCGTGTTGGTCGGCGGTATGACCCGCATGCCGCGCGTCATGGAAGAAGTGACGAAGTTTTTTGGCAAAGAACCCCACAAGGGCGTGAACCCGGATGAAGTCGTCGCCGCTGGCGCCGCCATTCAGGCCGGCGTGCTGCAAGGCGACGTCAAGGATGTGGTTCTGTTGGACGTGACGCCCCTGTCGCTGGGCATCGAAACCCTTGGCGGCGTGTTCACCCGCCTGATCGACCGCAACACCACGATCCCGACCAAGAAGTCGCAGGTGTTCTCGACCGCCGAAGACAACCAGAACGCCGTCACCATCCGCTGCTTCCAGGGCGAACGCGAAATGGCCGCCGACAACAAGATGTTGGGCCAGTTCAACCTAGAATCCATTCCCCCCGCCCCGCGCGGTATGCCCCAGATCGAAGTGACCTTCGACATCGACGCCAACGGCATCGTGTCGGTGAAAGCCAAGGACAAGGGCACCAACAAGGAACAGCAGATCACCATTCAGGCCTCGGGCGGCCTGTCGGATGACGAGATCGACAAGATGGTCAAAGAGGCCGAGGCGAATGCCGACGCCGACAAGGAACGTCGCGAGATGGTGGAAACCAAAAATCAGGCCGAAAGCCTGATGCATTCCACCAAGAAATCGCTGGCCGAACATTCCGACAAGGTCGACCCTTCGACCGTCGAAGTGATCGAACTGGCCATGGGCGCGCTGGACGAGGCTTTGAAAACCGACGATGTCGGCAAGATCAAGGGCGGCATTCAGAACCTGACCGACGCCGCGATGAAGCTGGGCGAAGCGATCTACAAGGCCAGCGCCGATCAGGCGGATGGCAGTGACGAAGATGCGCCGCGCTCGGTTGACGACGACATCATCGACGCCGATTTCGAAGACATGGGCAACAACAAGCGTAAGTAACGCGCTTGGGAACCTCCTTTGGGCGGCCCTCGTGGCCGCCCAAAGCGTTCCCCTTAATGGGGTTTTGCCATGGCAAAGCGGGATTATTACGAAATTCTCGGGGCGGCGCGCGGCGCATCAGCGGACGAGTTGAAAAAGGCCTATCGCTCCAAGGCCAAGGAACTGCACCCCGACCGCAATTCAGACAATCCCAACGCCGAAGCGCAGTTCAAAGAGGTGAACGAGGCCTACGAAGTCTTGAAAGACGCCGACAAGAAAGCGGCCTATGACCGCTACGGCCATGCCGCGTTTGAAGGTGGCATGGGCGGCGGCGGTGGGCGCGGCGGTCCGGGGCAGGGCGATTTCGCCTCGGCTTTTTCCGACGTGTTCGAGGATCTTTTTGGCGATTTCATGGGCGGTCAGCGCGGCGGCGGTGGTGGCCGGTCGCGGGCGCAGCGTGGATCTGATCTGCGCTATAACCTGCGCGTCACCCTGGAAGAGGCTTTTGCCGGCGTCCACAAGACCATCAACGTCCCCGGCTCCACCGCTTGTGACTCTTGCCGCGGTTCGGGGGCCGAAGGCGGCGCCGAACCCGTCACCTGCCCGACCTGCTCCGGCATGGGCAAGGTCCGCGCGCAGCAGGGCTTTTTCACCGTTGAACGCACCTGCCCCACCTGCAACGGCGCCGGTCAGATCGTCAAAAACCCTTGCAAGGTCTGTCACGGCGCGGGCCGCATCGAACGCGACCGGTCGCTGTCGGTCAACATCCCCGCCGGCGTTGAAACCGGCACCCGCATCCGTCTGGCCAGCGAGGGCGAGGCCGGCATGCGCGGCGGCCCCTCGGGCGATCTGTACATCTTCATCGAGGTCCGCGAACACGCCCTGTTCCAGCGCGACGGCATCCATCTGTTCTGCCGCGTCCCCGTCACCTTTACCACCGCAGCCTTGGGCGGCGAGGTTGAGGTTCCCACCATCGAAGGCGGCCGCAGCAAGGTCCGCATCCCGGCGGGCGCGCAAACCGGCAAGCAGATGCGCCTGCGGTCCAAAGGCATGCCCGCCCTGCGCGGCGGCGGGGCTGGCGACATGCTGATCGAACTGGCGGTCGAAACCCCGGTCAACCTGACCTCGCGGCAAAAGGATTTGCTGCGCGAATTTGAAGCCCTGTCCGAAGAAAACCACCCCGAGGGGCAAAGTTTCTTCTCCAAGGTCAAGGGTTTCTGGGACGGGATGAAGAACTAAGGCTGTCGCCCGACGCCGCGTTCCGGTTACCGCGTTAACCTTTTCTCAACCATCGCCATGGCAGGATCGGGCCATGGATCACTCTGGCTTTCATGATGGCACCCTGCCGCTGTTCGCGCCCCTCGTCGGGGATCTTTCGGATGCTGCGCACGATCCGGGGGACGAAGCCACCGCCGAACCCCTGACCAGCGCCCGCCTGCCCTCCTATATCTCTGATCATCGCGCCCGCCTGCGCGCGCGCTTCCGTGACGGTGGGGCCACCGCGCTGCCCGATTACGAAATGCTGGAACTGGTGCTGTTCCGCGCCATCCCGCGGCAGGATGTCAAACCCCTCGCCCGCCTGTTGATGGACACTTTCGGTGATTTCAACCGCGTCATCACCGCCTCCCCCGCCCGCCTGTCCATGGTCAAAGGCGTGGGTGAGGCCGTCATCACCGAGTTGAAAATAATTGAAGCTGCGGCCCAGCGCATGATGCGCGCCCGCGTGATGAACCGGCCGATCCTGTCGTCCTGGGATGCGCTGGTGGATTACTGCCACACCGCCATGGCCCACCGCGAAACCGAACAATTCCGCATCCTGTTTCTGGACCGGAAAAACGTGCTGATCGCGGATGAGGAACAGGCAAAAGGAACCGTCGATCACGTCCCGGTCTATCCCCGAGAGGTGGTCAAACGCGCGCTGGAACTGAACGCCAGCGCGATCATACTGGTGCATAACCACCCCTCGGGTGATCCGACGCCTTCGGAATCCGACATCACCATGACCCTTCAGGTGCAGGACGCCGCACAGGTTCTGGGCCTGATCCTGCACGATCACCTGATCATCGGAAAATCACGCGAACTCAGCTTTCGCTCACAGGGTTATCTGACTTGATCAGGTAACCTGCTGAAATGACAACAAACATCCATCGCCCTTCGCAAACTG
>JANNBI010000342.1:0-15213 GCA_031385345.1 Paracoccaceae bacterium
GATGCCCGCGCCATCTGGGCAAGGCGTTGAATACAAGCCTCAATCTCTTTGCCGGCGACCATCATCAGATCGGCCATCTCGTCCACCACCACCACGATATAGGGCAGCACGACCGGGGCGAATTCGTCGGTCTCAAACACCGGCTCGCCGGTATCCTCATCAAATCCGGTCTGGATGGTGCGCTTGAACATCTCGCCCTTGGCAAGGCTTTCGCGCACCCGGCCATTATAGCCGTCGATGTTGCGAACGTTCAGTTTCGACATTTTCTTGTAGCGTTCCTCCATCTCTCCGACGACCCATTTCAGGGCGACGACGGCCTTTTTGGGGTCGGTGACGACAGGGGACAACAGGTGCGGGATGCCGTCATAGACCGACAGTTCCAGCATCTTGGGGTCGATCATGATCAGGCGGCATTCTTCGGGCGAGAGTTTGTAGAGCAGCGACAGGATCATGGTGTTGATCGCCACCGATTTGCCCGAACCGGTGGTGCCGGCGATCAGCAGGTGGGGCATCTTGGCCAGATTGGCGATGATCGGTTCGCCGCCAATATCCTTGCCCAAAGCCAGCGGCAGGCGCATCGAGCTGTCGCCAAAATCGCGGGCGGCGATGATTTCGCGCAGCACGACCTTTTCGCGCACCGCGTTGGGCAATTCGATGCCGATGACGGTGCGCCCCGGCACGGTGGAGACGCGGGCGGACAGGGCGCTCATGCTGCGCGCGATGTCGTCGGACAGGCCGATGACGCGGCTGGCCTTCAGGCCGGGGGCGGGTTCCAGTTCATACATGGTGACAACCGGGCCGGGGCGGACCGAGGTGATCTCTCCCCTGACGCCGTAATCGTCCAGCACGGATTCCAACATGCGGGCGTTTTCTTCCAGCGCGTCGTTGGACAGCGAATGGCGCTGGATCGAGGCGGGGTTGGACAAAAGCGACAGGGGCGGCAGCTCGTAGGTGGGTGCCGGATCGTCAAAGCGCAGGCGAGGTTGCGCCTCGGCCATGGCTTGACGGCTGGGCGGGGTGGCTTTGCGGGTGGTGGGCTGCACCACGGCGCGGCGCGGATCGGGCGTGGGGATCTGGGCACGCAGGTCGGGGCCGGGGGTGAAATCGGCGTCGCCGTCAAAATCATCTTCCCAGTCGGCGGCGATGGCCAGATCGGCCTCGGCAGACAGGGCGGGATCGGCGCGGCGCGAGGTGAAACCGGGCGTGGCGGCGCTGGGGGCCAGCGACTGCGCGGCGGCGGTCAGGGCGGCGGCGGCAGTGGCGGCGGCGGACAGCGGCGGTTCGATGCGCTGACCGGGGCGGCGGGCGGTGTCCGCGATCAGCGGCGTCGGGCCGCGTGGCCGGGTCTGACCGGGGTCGCGGCGCGCGATGGCGGCCGAGATCGGGTTGGTGGACACCGGGGGCGGAGGGCTGCCGCTGCGCTGGCGGATCACATCCGAAATGCGCGATTTGATCCGGTCGGCATCGGGCAGATCGGTCAGCATTTCCGCGCCGTGGGACAGATGCGGTTCGATCAGTTCGGGCTGCGGATCGACCACGCGGCGCAGGACCGACGGCATCAGCGCCATGAAACCGCTGCGTTCACGCGGGGTAGCATAAGACGCCGCCTCGGCCAGGGGTTCGGGATAGCGGGTGTCGGCGCGCAAAGCGGCAGCGCGGCCCCAATCGGGCGCGGTGTTCGCCCCGCCTTCCAGCACGGGTTCAGACCGGCGCACCAGACCGGCTCGCTGCACGGCGGCAAAGGCGGCTTGACCGGGTTGCGGCGTGGCCGCAGCGGTCTTGGCGCGGTGGCGGTCCTGCAAGGCGGCCCCGGCGCGCAGCGATCCGGCTGCGCCCTTTTGCGCCGCCCCCAGCAGGGAATCGTAGGTCAGGATGACGCCGGTGGTCAAAAACCGCAGCATGGACGACAGTTCAGCCTTGGTGAATCCCGCGATCAGCAACACCGTGCCGACCATGACCAGCCCGAAAATCACGCTCATGATCTTGATGCCGAACTCGGGCGACAGCGGGATCAGGTTCACCAGTACGCCCAGAAAGGTATCGCCAAACAACCCGCCCAGACCAAAGTAATGCGGCCAGTCGGCCCCGGCGGTCAGCGTGGCGCAATAGATAGACGCCGCAGCCGCGGCGAGGGGCAAAAACACCGACCGCGTCAGCACCCGGTCAGCGCCAGAGTGCAACACAAACCGCATCCCCCAGACCGAAACGATGATCGGCACCACCCAGGATCCCTTGCCCGCCAGCAATATCATGGTTGACGCCAACGAGGCGCCGAAATGGCCAAAGGCATTGGCGATCGGCGTGTCAGTGGCCACCATCCAGGACGGATCATCCGGCGAGTAAGTCCACAGCATCAGCCCCGCACAAAGGCCCAGCACCATCAGGCCCGCGCCGAACAACTCGCGTCCGCGCCGTTCCAACATGGCTTGGGTGCCTTGATCCAAAAGCGGATCTCGCTGCCGTGCCTGATATGATGCCATTGACCTGAACCCTCACCGATAAAGGCAGTCGCGAAGCTGTGTAAGCCCGCGCTGCGTTTCTTCTTTTGGGGCCACCAAAGCGACCCTGATGTAATTTTTGCCCGGATTATCCCCCGCGACATCGCGCGACAGGTAAGCCCCCGGCAGAACCCGGACCCCGGTTTCGCGCCACAGCCGCAGCGCCGAGGCTTCGCCGTCGTCTACCGGCAACCACAGGAAAAACCCGCCCGCCGGCACTTGAAAGCCTTGGATGCCTTGGAAAATCTGCTGCGCCGCCGCGAATTTGTCGTGGTACAGCGCGCGGGACGCGGTGACATGCGCCTCGTCCTGCCACGCGCGTTCGGACACGCGCTGCAACGGCAGTGGCACCGGCGCGCCGGAAAAGTTGCGCAACTGGCGCAGGCGCGCGATGCCCTGCACCCCGCCCGCAACAAAGCCCGACCGCAGGCCCGGCAGGTTTGACCGTTTGGACAGCGAATGAAAGGCAAAGGCGCGTTCGGGATCGGCGTCGATCTGCGCTGCGATTTGCAGGATGCCGCGGGGCGGGGACTGCGCCCAGATCTCGGAATAACATTCATCCGCCAGCACGATGAAATCGTGCTTTTCGGCCAAAGCCAGCAAGGTTTTCAGGTAGTCCGCGCTGGCAACCGCGCCTTGGGGATTGGCCGGTGAGCAGATATAGGCGATGGCGACACGGTCCAGAACCGCCGCAGACAGCCCGGCATAATCGGGCAGAAAGCCGGTGGCGGCGGTAGCGGGGACATAGAGTGGTTCCGCCCCCACGGTCAGCGCGGCCACGGCATAGACCTGATAAAACGGGTTCGGCATCAGTACGATAGGGGTCTGGCCCGCCTTGGTTTCCGGGCAAAGCGCGATGCAGGCGTTGAACAGACCTTCGCGGGTGCCGTTCAGGTTCATCAACCGGTCCGTGGCGATCTGCGCGCCAAAACGGCGCTGCAGCCATCCCGAGATTGCGGCCAGCAGTTCGGGCGTGCCGTCATTGGGCGGATAGACGCCAAAGCCGGACATATGGGCGTTCAGGATCGGGGCGACGAAATCGGGGATCGGGTGGCGCGGTTCGCCAATCGTCATCGCGATGGGATCGCCGCCCGGCGCATGCGCGTCCAGCAGCCCCCGCAAACGCGGAAACGCATAATCCGGCAGGTTCGAAAACCGCTCTGGAAACGCCATGGCTGCCTCAACATCAGGGTCGTTGCGCCCCGTTATCCCCCAGTCTTAGCGGGGCGGCGGACGCAGGTCCAGAAAAACGTAAGGATTAGACAGGGATGCGGGGCGAAGCTGTGGCTTTTTCGCATGGGGTGGGCCAAGGGCGCTGCCGTCTGATCTTGCCCGATTTGATTTCAATCGTTGGCGACGCGCCTGCCTGCCCCAATGCCCGGGATCAGTCGAACCTTCGGGGAAGGTTCGGCCAAGTGCAAGCGGACCGCTGTCCACAAGATCGGTTTAGCCCGTGATGTCAAAGGGCAGCACGTGACAGGCTCGATGGAGCCTGCCAATGCGACACCGATTTCTGAGGTTTTAGCGCCCTCAGCCCAACGCCCGCTCTGCCGCCAATCCCAAATGGATCAGCCTTTCGTCCTGCCCCGTCGCCGCCATCAGGGAAATGCCGCAGGACGGCTGGCTGCCGGGCAGGGTCAGCGTCGGCAGGTCCATCAGGTTGCCGATCCGCGTATTGCGCTGGGCCAGCAGGTTTTCAGTGACGTAATAGGCCTGATCGGTCATCAGGCGGTCGGCATTCGGCGGCAAAATGGGCGAGGTCGGCAGCAAAGCCGCGTCAAACGCCGCCATCTGCCCCGCCCATTGCGCGCGGATCGCCGTCAAGCGCCGCCAGCCCGCCACATAGTCGGCAGCCGTGACACTGGCCCCGGCGCGGAACCTCTCCAATATGCGGGGGAACATCTTGTCGGGCGATGCCTCGATCGTGGGCCCCCAGATGCCATAAGCCTCGGACGTGTACAGCATGCCGGACAGGGCCATCGCCTCGGCCACCGCGGGAAAGGCGACGCGGGTGATCGTGGCCCCGGCACGGCCAAGGCGCGTCAACGCATCGTCAAAGGCCTTTGCCGGGCCGGGACGCAGATCGTCCAGCGCCAAGGTTTCCAGCACCGCAAACCGCGTGCCGGACAGGCTGGGCGGGGTCAGGTCCATCGGACGCCGCCCCTCGGTCGCGGCAAGCAGCAGAGCGCAATCTTCAACGGATCGGGTCAGAAATCCCACCGTATCCAACGAGGTGATCAGCGGCACCACCCCTTGCAGCGACAGGCGGCCCCATGTGGTTTTCAGTCCGACCAGATCGTTCCAAACCGCAGGCAGGCGCGCAGAAGCGCCCGTGTCCGTCCCCATCGCCGCCGGGGCCAGCCCAAACGCAACTGATGCCGCCGCCCCCGACGACGACCCCCCCGCCACCGCCAAAGGATCGTTGATGCAGGGCGGGGTGGCGGTGACCGGGTTCAGACCCAGCCCGGAAAAGGCCAGTTCGGACATATGGGTTTTGCCAAGGCAAACAAGACCTTCGCGCGTCGCCACGTCCAGCACCCGCGCATCCTGATCGGGGGTGCGGCCGCGCAGCAGGGCCGATCCCGCCTCGGTCACGATGCCGGCCGTGTCGAACAGATCCTTCCCCGACAGCGGCACCCCGTCCACGGGCCCCCGGCGCAGCCCGCCCTTGGCGCGGCCCGCCGCCCCCATCGCCTCGCCCCGCGCGCGGGTCGGGGTGGTGCGGGCATAGATCCGCGCTGACAGGTCATGCGCGTCGATGCGGTCCAGAAAATCTTCGGCCAGTTCAACCGCGTTGATCGTGCCTTTGCCGATGGCTCGGCCCAGATCGGCGGCTGTCATGTCGGACCATGGCTTCATCAAAGATCCCCTTGTTGCGCGCAGGCTAACGGCAAGGCGTCGCATGGACAATCCCGGGATTTGGCGCATATTCGCGGCATGACCTATGACAGTGATATCGTGATTGTGGGCGGCGGGCTGAACGGCCCGGCCCTGGCCTTGGCGCTGGCCAGCGGCGGTTTGTCGGTGACGGTGATCGACGCGCGGCCCAGTCCGGCGCGGGGCAAGCCGGGGTTTGACGGGCGGGCTTATGCGCTGTCCATCGCGTCCAGACGATTGCTGACCGCCATCGGCGTTTGGGGCCATGTCGGCGCGCAGGCCCAGCCGATGCTGAAGATCGTGGCCAGCGACGGGCGGATCGGGCAAGGCGCCTCGCCCCTATCGCTGCATTTTGACCATGCCGAGATCGAAGAAGGCCCGATGGGGTTCATGCTGGAAGACCGCTATCTCTATGCGGGGTTCCGCTCAGCGATGGAGGAGGTGCCGCAAATCACCATGATCGCCGGGGAAACCGTGATCAGCCAAGAGGTGACGGCGCAATCGGCGCAGGTCACGCTTGCAAGCGGCAAGGTGGTGACGGGGCGGGTTCTGGTGGGCTGTGACGGGCGCACATCCGGCGTGGCACAGCGCGCCGGGATCAATCGGCAAGGCCATGATTACGGCCAGACCGCGCTGGTCTGCGCGGTGCGCCACAAGGCCGATCACGGCGGCGTCGCGCATCAATTCTTCACCCCCGGCGGACCTTTTGCCATTCTGCCGCTGGCGGGCGGCCATCATTCATCCGTGGTGTGGAGCGAGCAGCGCGAGGCGGCAACCGCCATCGCCGCCCTGCCGGATGACGAATTTCTGCTGACCCTTCAGGCGCGCTTTGGCGATTTTCTGGGGCCGATTGCGCTGGCTGGCGACCGGTTCAGCTATCCCTTGTCGCTGACGCTGGCGGACCGGTTTTCGGGGCATCGGCTGGCCTTGGTCGGGGATGCCGCGCATGGCGTCCATCCGATCGCCGGGCAGGGGTTGAATCTGGGGCTGCGCGATGTCGGCGCGCTGGCGCAGGTTCTGGTCGATGCGGCGCGGCGGGGCGAGGATATCGGCGCCGAAGATGTGCTGGCGCGCTATCAGACCTGGCGACGGCCAGAGGCGATGACGCTGGCCCTTGGCATGGACGGCGTCAACGCGCTGTTTTCAAACGACAACCCCGCATTGCGCGCCGGTCGGGATCTGGGGTTGGGTCTGGTCAGCGCCCTGCCTGGCCTGCGCCGCCGTTTCATCCGGCAGGCGGCGGGTCTGTCGGGCGAGGTGCCAAGGCTGTTGACCGGGCGCGCGCTGTAAGGTGGCAACGGCCAAGACCCCGCGCCCCCTTCGGCGTCCTTCCGCCAAGCCTTGCAAGGGGGGATGCGGCCCCGCCCCGCCCCCCCTATATACCAAGACATGAGATCTGTGACCGCCCTTCTGGCCCCGCTTGCCTTTCTGGCCCTCGCCTTCCCCGCGATGGCCGAGAAATTGTCCCTGTCCACCCTTAGCGCCTATCTGAACCAGTTGGTGACCGCCGAGGCAGACTTCACGCAGGTCAACGCCGATGGATCGGTGGCGACGGGGCGGATCTTTATTCAGCGGCCCGGTCGGGTGCGGTTCGAATATGCCGCGCCGGATGAAAGTCTGGTTCTTGCGTCGGGCGGGACGGTGGCGATCTTTGATTCCAAATCGAACCAGCCGCCGGAACAATATCCGCTGGACCGTACGCCGCTGAACCTGATCCTTGGGGCGAACATCAATCTGGCCAAGGCCAGCATGGTGGTCGGCCATACCGAGGATGGGTCCGCCACCAAGGTCCGCGCGCAGGATCCCGGCCACCCGGAATATGGCACTATTGACCTGATTTTCACCGGCGATCCCGTGGCTCTGCGCCAATGGGTGATCACCGATGATCTGGGCCAGCAGACCACGGTGATCCTTGGGGAAATGGTGCAGGGCGGCAATTACAAGACTTCGTTCTTCTCGTTGGAAGTCGAAAAGAAGAAGCGCGGGTTTTAGACCGCGGCTGTCAGACCACCGCGACAGATTGGCGTGACATTTGCGCCCGCCACGCGGTAAAGGCCCCGGCGGCGACGACCATCGCCATGCCAACCACGCTTAGCGGCGTCGGCCAATGCTGGAACACCAGTCCGCCCAGAATGGCCGCCCAGACCAGATGCAGGTAATTGACCGGGGCCAGCAGACCTGCCGGTGCCTCGGCATAGGCGGCGGTGAACAACAGATGCCCGCCCATCGCCAGCGCCCCCAACAGACCCATCAACCCGATATCGGTCAGGGTGGGCAGCGGTCCCGGCGCCTCGGTCGCGGCCCAGACGCTGAAGATCACCGCGCCGACAAGGGCGGTGTGAAACAGCATCGCGGTCATCGTCTCGGTCCGGGTCAGAACGCGGGTCAGCAGGTGATAGGCGGTGGCAAAGGCGGCGTTGATCAGGGCAAAGACCACGCCCACAGGGTCAAGCCCGCCCCCCGGACGCAGGATCAACAGCACCCCGGCAAAGCCGAAAACCGCCCCGATCCAGCCCCAGAAGCTGACCCTTTCGCCCAACAAAGGGCCGGACAGCAGCATCACCGCAAAGGGGGCAAGATAGATGATGGCCACCGTCTCGGCCACCGGCAGACGCCGCAGCGCCAGAACCATTGTCAGCGTCGCCGCCGACAGGCACAGACCCCGGATCACCACCAGCGCCGTGCGGTCGGTACGCCACAGACCCCGGCCCTGACGGGGGCCAAGCAACACCACCAGCAGCCCCAGATTGACCAGATAACGCACCGCCACCACCAGCCCCAGCGCATAAACCGCCGTCAGATGTTTGGTCAGCACATCGGCCAGCGCAAAGGTCAGCGTGGCCAGCACCACAAAGGCCACCCCTTTCAGCGCATTGCCGGATTGAGCTGTCATTGCCTGCCCCTTTGATCATGGCCCGTCCAGCCACTTGGACCGCCATTACTGATACCCGGCCAGTCTTAGCCGCGTGATCCGCGCTGCGACAGGTCAAACCGCGCTGGCGCGCCCTATCGGCAGTCTTGCAACTGCGCGGCGTAGCGGGCAGACCGCGCGCCAACGGCGTCGGCCACCTCGATCAGCCAGGGCTTGTCATTGTAGCTTTGGTTGGCAAAACCGGTCCGCCCCTCGTGGTAGGCAAGGTAGTGGTTTTCGGCGTCCCACAGCGGAATCCCCAGACTGGACTGGGTTTCCGCCATGTACCAGCCCATGAAATCGGCGGCGTCGCTGATGCGGTCGCGGCGCGCGGACCGGCCACCCTCTTGGTCCTGATACTCCTCCCAGGTGCCGTCCAGCGCCTGAGAATAGCCATAGGCCGACGATTGCCGTCCCATCGGAATGATCCCCAAGGCATAGCGGTGCGGCGTGCGCGCATTGCCGATGAATTTGGACTCTTGATACATGGTCGCCATCTGCACGTTCACCGGCACGCCCCATTTGCGTTCCGCCGCCTTGAAGGCGCGCAGATACTCCGGGCGCTGATCCACGATCGCGCAGGCGTCGTCCAATTGACTGGGCGCCGAAAACTTGCCACCGCCACAAGAGGCGAGGAACAGCAAGAGGATCGACGCACGGAAGGTTCTGCTCATCTGCCCCTCGTGCATTCTTATTTTGCGGCAGGATAGGGCATTTGTGACGATCTGGGAATGGGGCCAGCGCGCCCGCCCATCATTTCTACGCGAGCCTTACGGCGGAAACCCGCGCGGATTTGCCCGAAAGTCGAACGGACTATGGGCAGAATTGGTACAGATTGTTTCGGTGGCGTCCGAACCCTGCGGTGGACAGCGCCCCTCGCTTGGGGATAAACCGGGCCTTGGGGGACGGATCATGATGTTACGCACGGATGCCAAATATTCCATCGGTCAGGTGTTGCGCCATCGCAAGCACCCGTTCCGGGGCGTGGTCTTTGACGTCGATGCGATGTTTTCCAATTCCGAAGAATGGTATCAGAACATCCCCGAGGACAGCCGCCCGTCCAAGGATCAGCCGTTTTATCACCTGCTGGCCGAAAATGACCAAAGCTATTACGTGGCCTATGTGTCCGAACAGAATCTTGTGCCGGACGAAACCGGGGAACCTGTCAGCCACCCCGACCTGCCCGATCTGTTCGGGGATTTCGAAGATGGCATGTACCCGCTGCAATATCAGCTGAACTGATCGCCGCCGCTTACCTTTCCGTAACCCCTTGCCGCTACCCTGACCCCAACATGCAGATTGGAGGCTGGGATGCACCTGTATTCAGAACAACGCGGCGATTGTCTGGTGATCCGCGCGGCGGGCGACAGGATTGATGCCGCAGGCGCGATCCAGTTCAAGGATGCCATGCGCGAATTGACCCAGACCGCCGATGTGCGGGTCATTCTGGACATGTCGAAAGTGGCCTTTCTGGACTCCTCGGGTCTGGGCGCCGTCGTGGCCGCGATGAAGGCGCTGGGTCCGGGCCGCAAGCTGGAACTTTCCGGCCTGACACCCACCGTTGATAAGGTGTTTCGCCTGACGCGGATGGATTCGGTCTTTACCATCCACGCCCAATTGCCCGCCGCCAATGTTGAGGGGCTGCGAAATGCAGTTTGACCCCGCCGCCCCCCTGCCGCGCGATCCGGTCATCCTGCCGCAGCATCAGGCCTGTCTGACCATCCACGGCGACAACAACGCGGTGCGCGACGGTCTGGCCCTGCTGATGGCGATGCAACCGCTGCAAGACCTGTCCGACGACATTCGCGGCACCCTCGAAATCGTTCTGGCCGAGGCGCTGAACAACGTCGTCGAACATGCTTACCGCGAAGGGCCGGGGCCGATCCGGGTTTGCGTGGACCATCTGGCGCCGGTGCTGAAGGTTTCGGTTTATGATCAGGGCCTGCCGATGCCCGACGAACAACTGCCCAAGGGCGAACTGGCCCCCCTGATCGACGGCGAGGATTTGCCGGAGGGGGGATTCGGCTGGTTTCTGATTCGCACCCTGACGCTGGACCTTGCCTATGAACGCCAAGGCGCGGTGAACCATTTGCGTTTCGCGGTTCAGGCCTAGACGGCGCAGGATGCCGCCATTGTTCGGTTTTGGGAAAAACTGACACCGAATGGCCCTGTTTTGCCCCAAGTGCCGCCGTTTGGTGCCGTCATACACAGTCTTGTAGCTGCATAAAGCTTCCCTCGACGTCGCGGATCAATGCCCCCACCCAGTCCGCGACGTCGAGGCACCAACTTCTTGCTATCCCTTGGAAGTTTCGCGCATTCTGCCTAGGCTGCGGCCATTAGGGGGAACGATATGCGCGATTTTCACATGCCCGGCCGGTCTGCGGTTTATGCCAGCAACGGTATGGCGGCCACCTCGCATCCTTTGGCGGCCAAGGTCGCGATTGATGTGCTGGAAGCGGGCGGCAATGCGGCGGATGCCGCCATCGCCGGGGCGGTGCTGCTGGGCATTTGCGAACCCCAGATGACCGGGATCGGCGGCGATTGCTTTGCCTTGGTCAAACCCGCCGGGGACGAGCGTATTTTGGCGCTGAACGGATCGGGCCGCGCGCCAAAGGGTCTGTCCGCGGCGGCAATGCGCGCGGCGGGACACGACAGGGTGCCCCTGCGCGGGATCGAAGCTGTCACCATGCCCGGCGCGATGGATGCCTTTTGCCGTCTGAACGCCGATTGGGGCCGACTGGGACTTGACCGCGTGTTGGCCCCGGCCATCCACTATGCCGAAAACGGTGTCCCGGTCGCCCCTCGCGTCGCCTTTGACTGGGCCGAGGATGCGCCCTGCCTGCAAGGCGATGCCAAGCGGTTCTTTCTGGGCAATGGCGGCCCGCCCAAACCCGGCCAGATTTTCCGCGCCCCGGGTCAGGCCGAGGTGTTGCGACGTGTCGCCGCCGACGGCCGCGCCGGGTTCTATCAGGGCGAGGTGGCCGAGGACATGATCACTTCGCTGCGCGCTTTGGGCGGCAGCCACTCGCTGGACGATCTGGACGCCACCGCCAGCACCTATTCCGACCCGATCAGCGGGGCCTACAAGGGTCTGGAGTTGGTCGAACATCCGCCAAATGGCCAAGGGGCCACGGCGATCTTGATGCTGAATGTCCTTAAACTGTTCGATCTGGCGGCGATGGACCCCTTTGGCACCCAGCGCGCCCATATCGAGGCTGAGGCCGCCAAACTGGCCTATGACGCCCGCGACCGGTTCATCGCGGACAAGACCGCGCGGCTGGATCACATGCTGTCGCCCAAGACGGCGGAAACCCTTGCCGCGCTGATCGACCCCAAACGCGCCATGCCCAAGGCCCGCCCCCTGACCGAGGCGGTCCACAAGGACACGGTCTATATCACCGTGGTTGACCGCGACCGCATGGCCGTGTCGCTGATCTATTCGATCTTCTGGGGCTTTGGCGCGGGCCTCGCCTCGGCCAAATTCGGGATCAACTTTCAGAACCGGGGCGCGGGGTTCACCCTGGACGAGGGCCACCCGAACGAGGCGGGCGGCGGCAAACGTCCGATGCACACGATCATTCCGGGCATGGTCAAACGCGGCGACCGTGTAGAGATGCCCTTTGGCGTGATGGGCGGCGCCTATCAGCCCTGCGGCCACGCCCGCCTGATGACCAATCTGGAAGATTTCGGTATGGATCTGCAAGACGCCATCGACGCGCCGCGCTGTTTTTCCGGGGCCGAAGGGATGATGATCGAACGCGGTTATGCGCCGCAGGTGCGGGCCGATCTGGCCGAGATGGGGCATGAGGTGGTGATCTCGCCCGATCCAATCGGCGGCGCACAGTCGATCCTGATCGGGCAGGACGGCGCATTGATCGGCGCCTCTGATCCGCGCAAGGATGGCTGTGCTTTGGGGTATTAAGATGAACTATCAGGATGTTACCAATTCCATCCGGTCGCTGTGCGAGGGTGAGACGGACGCCGTGGCGCTGATGGCGACGATGGCTTGCGAAATTCACCACGCCCATCCCATGGCCGACTGGACCGGATTCTACCGGGTCACCGCACCAGAGCTTTTGAAAATCGGGCCCTATCAGGGCGGGCATGGCTGTCTGGTCATCCCGTTTTCGCGCGGCGTTTGCGGGGCCTGCGCGCGCACGGGGCTGGTGCAGAACGTGCCCGATGTCGATGCCTTCCCCGACCATATCGCTTGCGCGTCCTCCACCCGGTCGGAACTGGTTCTGCCGGTCCGCAACGGCGCGGGGCGGCTGTTGGCGGTGCTGGACATCGACAGTGACACCCCCGCCGCCTTTACCAAGGCGGACGAGGATTGGCTGGTGCCCCTGCTGGCCGAGGTCTTCCGCGACGCGGTCTGACCCCGCCCCGATCTTTACGCCGAACAGGACTGTTGCTATGCCGCTTCGGGACGGCGGGGGACAATTCGTCGCAAACGGCAATTCAGGGAGATGAATATGGCGGCGATTACCCTTCTGGACGGCGGCATGGGGCAGGAACTGGTGGCACGGTCCGGCGATGAACCAACGCCGCTGTGGGCCACCCGCGTGATGATCGACCACCCCGGCATGGTGCGCGACATTCACGGCGATTACTTTGCCGCCGGGGCCACCATCGCCACATCGAACACCTATGCGATCCACCATGACCGGCTGGAACGCTTTGACATGGATCACCTTTTTCACGCCCTGCACCTGCGCGCCCTTGCCGAAGCACATGATGCCCGCGCCGCGCATGGCCGGGGCCGTATCGCCGGGTCGATGGGGCCGCTTGTGGCGTCCTACCGCCCCGAGGTGACGCAGCCCGTCGCCACCGCCGCGCCGAAATATGCCGAGATTGCCACCATCCTTGGCCCGCATGTCGATGTGATCCTGTGCGAAACCATGGCCTCATTGGAAATGTGCGAAGGGGCGCTGAAGGGCGCGCAGGCGGCTGGCAAACCGGTCTGGCTGTCCGTTTCGGTCGATGATCACGACGGATCGCGCCTGCGTTCTGGCGAGGCGGTCCGCGATCTGGCGCGGCTGGTGCTGGCCTATCCGGTGGCGGCGCTGCTGGCCAATTGTTCGGTCCCCGAGGCGATGGGTGCCGCCCTGACCAGCCTGAAACCGCTGGGCCTGCCCTTTGGCGCCTATGCCAACGGGTTCACCCATATCTCGGGCAATTTTCTGAAAGATGCGCCGACGGTCAAGGAACTGACCCATCGCCACGACCTGACCCCGGAACGTTACAGCGAATTTGCGATGGAATGGGTCGCGATGGGGGCCACGATTGTCGGCGGCTGCTGCGAGGTGGGGCCAGCCCATATCCGCCATCTGGCCGCCAAACTGACCGAGGCCGGACACCAGATCCTGTGATCCGCCCCCTGCTGCCCGACTTCATCTATGCCCCGCCCGATGTCCCCTTGTCGGTCCTGCACGAGGATCGCCACATCGTCGTGGTCGATAAACCCGCCGGTCTGCTGTCGGTCCCGGGCAAGCTGGAGGGGCGCAGCGACTGCATGATCGGTCGCTTGCAGGCCGCGCGCTGGGATGCACTGCTGGTGCATCGTCTGGATTGCGACACCTCGGGCGTGATGATCTTTGCCCGCACCAAACAGGCGCAGGGGTTTCTGGGGCAGGAATTTGAAAAGCGCCGGGCGAAAAAGACCTATGTCGCGCGGGTAAAGGGCGAGGTTGCGGGCGACGCTGGCCATATCGACCTGCCGATGGGGTCCGATTGGCCCAACCGTCCGCGCCAGATGATCGACCATGACAACGGTCGCCCGGCGCAGACCGACTGGCAAGTGATCGCGCGTGCGCCGGGCGAAACCCGGATGCGCCTGTCGCCCCTGACCGGGCGCAGCCATCAGTTGCGCGTGCATATGCTGGCGCTGGGTCATGTCATTCTGGGCGATCCGATCTATGACGTGGCCGGGGCCGCCGCCCATCCTCGCCTGATGCTGCACGCCGAAACGCTGGGCCTGCACCACCCCGACACCAGCGACTGGATCAGCTTTGCCGCCCCGGTGCCGTTTTAGGACAGGGCTGGCGGGGAGGGTTCAATTCCCATTCCGTTTCCCCCCGTGATCCGCCCCTGCCCTGACCAAAACACTGGATTTTCTGTCGAAATCCGGCGTTAACCTTGTTGCAAGCTCTGTCGCGTCTGATGGGCGGTGAAAGGTAGTCCGATGCCCCCGATGATGACCCTGCTGGAACCCCGTTTTGCCGCGCTGACCCTGTCCTTGCTGGGGGCGGTGCTGGGCTTTGTGCTGATACCCTTTGCGCCGGGGCATTTGTGGCTGCTGCTGCCGCTGACCCTGCTGCTGGCGGGACTTGCCGCGCTGGGTCTGCACGACATCCGCCAAACCCGCCACGCCATCCTGCGCAACTACCCCATCCTCGCCCATCTGCGGTTCTTCCTTGAGGATATTCGCCCCGAAATGCGGCAGTATTTCTTTGAAGGTGACAAGGACGGCGCGCCGTTTCCGCGCGACAAACGCGCCATCGTCTATCAGCGCGCCAAGAAGGAGCTTGATAAACGCCCCTTCGGCACGATGTTCGATGTCTATCAGGAACAATATGAATGGCTGCACCATTCGCTGGCCCCGACGCCGCAGCAATCGGTGGCTGCGATGCGGGTGATGGTCGGCACGGGCGCGCGCGCCTATTCGGCCAGCCTTCTGAACATCTCCGCGATGAGCTATGGGGCCTTGTCCGCCAATGCGATCCGGTCGCTGAACAAGGGCGCCAAGATCGGCGGCTTTTTTCACGACACCGGTGAAGGCGGCGTGTCACCCTATCACCGCGAATATGGCGGCGATCTGGTGTGGGAGGTGGGGTCAGGTTATTTCGGCTGCCGGGGCGATACCGGCGGCTTTGATCCGGCACGTTTTGCCGCCACGGCGCAGGATGACCAGATCAAGATGGTCGAATT
>JANNBI010000468.1:0-5224 GCA_031385345.1 Paracoccaceae bacterium
CGAGATGGTGATGCCGGGCGACAACCTGAAGTTCAACGTCTCGCTGATCGCCCCGATCGCGATGGAAGAGAAACTGCGCTTCGCCATCCGCGAAGGCGGCCGCACCGTCGGCGCAGGCGTCGTCTCGAAAATCCTGGAGTAGCTACCAGCGGGCCAGCGCGGCTCGGTTTCATTTATCAAGGCGCGTGGGGAAACCTGCGCGCCTTTGGTTTTCGCTGGCCCGTCTGGCTATTGTCGGCCCGTCGCGGGGTCAGGCGACCAGCCGGGCCACGATGCGCCGGGTGATCGGAGCGACAACCAGCACGACCGGAAAGGCAATGGCCCAGGACACGGCCCAGTTGCCCATCCAGGCGCCGAAAAATTCCGCGTCCAGCCCCAGTGTGCGTGCCGTCGACAAGCCCGACACCATGCAGGACATCATTCCCGACAGGATCAGGCCGAATAGAACCGGGGCAAAGCGGGCAGGGATCATGGTCATCTCTTTCATCGGGGCCGGGCCTTTGAATAATCGGCCCGCAAAGCGATGGCCAGTGCCAATATACCCTTGATTTCCACCGTTCCCTGCCTTAACCCGACGCTCAGGCCTAGGAGTTTAGCTCAGTTGGTAGAGCATCGGTCTCCAAAACCGAGGGTCGTGGGTTCGAGTCCCCCAACTCCTGCCAGGCCCGGCTTCCCATTCAAGACGGATTGATGCGCGGCTGCCCCTTTGGGGTCGCGGACAGACGCGGAACCAGTATCGTCGGCTGCGGCGATTTGTCCGAACCCGATTCAGCAAATACCGTCAAAGCGGCCCGCCTGAGGCACCTGTGCCGTCAGGGGCAGGGGGTGATGGGCGTCGGCGCAGGCTCCACCGATTTGCGACGCTCACCGGTCAATTCCAGCTTAGTGGCCAACGGGGCAGTCGTTGCCGTCACGCAGTCCGTTCCCGCCGCAGCCTCAGGCAGAGGCGCATCAGGATCCACCCCGGCCAGATCAGCGGCAGGATCCGCGCCCAAGGACACCTCGCCCAGCGGAATATAGACCCCACGAAAGCGCAGCGAGTTGGGCTCGGCGGAGAGCTGTTGTTGCACCACAAACTCAGGCGAAAACGCCCTCGCCATTGCCCCCGGCACCCAGAAGGACAGGTTGTGGAAGCTGCAAATCATCAGAAAGACCCCGGCCGATTGCATGGCCTTGTGTGATTTGGATGTGATGCGGAACATCTGCGACAAGGCAAAGGCCACGCAAAGACCAATGACCGCCGACAGCGCCATTTCCAGATCTGCATCCGGCAATTCACTGTGACCTGACATCAGGTGAAACCGGGCATAATACCCCAGGGCCACTGCCAGCATCCCCAACAAGAACGCCCCGACCAGAGAGGCCGGATAGCCGATGTTACCCGCGACCTCGCGCCCGCGCGAGATTTGGACGATTTCCTTACGCTCATGCACAAAGCTGTCGTCACGCCCGACCATAATCACCGAGCGGCCCTTGTTGGCCTGCACCCGCGCCAGGCGCGCGGCGTAATCCTCGGACCCGGTCATGGTCATGCGTTTGCCCCTTTGGTTGACCCCCAAGGTCTAAGCGGCGGCGGTGGCAAGAATGCGGCACATCCGGGGCGGGGAAGGGGAAACTTGGCCGGGTCAGCGCGCCGACCCCAACCGGCTTGAATTCCCGGCCCGAAGCGCGTATCTGGCGCTGAACATTTCTTGACCGGAAGACCCTGATGGCCAACACATCGCCTGCGCAATTCCTGCAACAAGTCCGCACCGAAGTCAGCAAAGTCGTCTGGCCCACCCGGCGCGAAGTGGTGCTGACCACGATCATGGTGTTCATCATGGCCGCCCTTACCGCGACCTTCTTCTCCCTGGTTGATATCGTGATCCGCTTTGGCTTGCAGGGCATTCTTAGCGCTTTCTAAGGGCCCTTCCCGGCGAAAAACGCTTGAAATTCCGGGATGTGCGGGCTATCCCCCGCGCAATCAGACGACACCAGCGCGCAGCGATTCGAGCTGCGCGTTGTTTTTTATGCGACGGCAACATGACAACTGCCGGTAAAGACAGAAGATTTCGGGCATGACGTCCGAGCATGAGGATGGACGAGGCATGGCGAAGCGTTGGTATTCGGTAAGCGTTCTCTCGAACTTCGAGAAGAAAGTGGCCGAGCAAATCAAGACCGCCGTGGCCGAAGCGGGCCTTGGCGACGAGATTGAAGAAGTGCTGGTGCCCACCGAAGAGGTGCTGGAAGTCCGTCGCGGCAAGAAAGTGACCTCCGAGCGGCGCTTTATGCCCGGCTACGTTCTGGTGCGGATGGAAATGTCCAGCCAAGGCTATCACCTGATCTCCTCGATCAACCGGGTCACTGGATTTCTGGGACCGCAGGGCAAACCGATGCCGATGCGCGATGCCGAAGTGAACGCGATCCTGCACCGGGTCGAAGAGGGCCAGGACGCACCGCGCAACCTGATCCGGTTCGACATCGGTGAAAAGGTCAAGGTCAGCGACGGCCCGTTCGAAGGCTTTGACGGCATGGTTGAGGACGTGGATGAAGGCCATTCGCGCCTGAAAGTCTCGGTCTCGATCTTTGGGCGCGCGACACCCGTGGAATTGGAATTCACTCAGGTCACCAAACTGAACTGAGTGCATCGCGTGGGAGGCGAGCGCCGCGGGAACCCCCGGTGACGAACCGAACCACTAAACCGCGCCAGATGGCGCTGTGACAAAGGAGAGGCCAAATGGCCAAGAAGATTATCGGCAGCTTGAAGCTGCAAGTCAAAGCGGGTCAGGCGAACCCGTCCCCGCCAGTTGGTCCCGCACTGGGTCAGCGCGGTCTGAACATCATGGCCTTTGTGAAAGAATTCAACGCAAAGACCGCTGACCTGCCGCTGGGCACGCCGACGCCCGTGATCATCACCTACTATCAGGACAAGTCGTTCAGCCTTGAATTCAAGACTGCGCCGGCCTCGTTCCTGATCAAGCAGGCCGCTGGTCTGCCGCAGGTTGGCAAGCGCAACCGCGCCAAGGGTTCCGTGAAACCCGGACGTGAAGTTGCCGGTTCGATCACCGTCGCAGCCGTTCGCAAGATCGCTGAAACGAAGATGAAAGACCTTAACGCCAATTCCATCGAAGCGGCGATGAGCATCATCCTTGGCTCGGCCAAGTCCTGCGGCATCGAAGTGAAGGGCTGAGATCATGGCAAAAATTGCAAAGCGCGTCGCCAAAGCCGAAGAGGCTTTTGTCGGCAAGACTAACATCTCGGTCGAGGATGCCGTGGCTCTGATCAAGGGCGCGGCTTCGGCCAAGTTTGACGAAACGCTGGAAATCGCGATGAACTTGGGTGTTGACCCCCGTCACGCTGACCAGATGGTGCGTGGCGTTGTCCAGCTGCCGAACGGCACGGGCAAGACCGTCCGCGTGGCCGTGTTCGCCCGTGGCGTGAAGGCAGACGAGGCCAAGGCCGCCGGTGCCGATATCGTCGGTGCCGAAGATCTGCTGGAAATCATCCAGAGCGGAAAGATCGAGTTTGATCGTTGCATCGCCACCCCGGATCTGATGCCGTTGGTTGGTCGTTTGGGCAAGATCCTGGGCCCGCGCAACCTGATGCCAAACCCCAAGGTCGGCACCGTGACGATGGACGTGAAAACGGCTGTCGCAGCGGCAAAGGGTGGCGAAGTGCAGTTCAAGGTCGAAAAGGCTGGCGTGATCCATGCCGGTATCGGCAAAGTCTCGTTCTCGGATGACATGCTGGCGCAAAACGTCCGCGCCTTCGTCGATGCCGTGACCCGGGCCAAGCCTGCCGGCGCGAAAGGCGCCTACCTGCGGAAAGTCTCGCTGGCGTCGACCATGGGGCCGGGCGTTTCGGTTGACCTCACCTCGGCCACCGCCAAGTGATCTGAGCCATGTCCTGATTGGGGCCTTCCGGGGCGTCATATTCAGCACAGTTCGACAAAACGGCTGCCCGCGGGTGGCCGTTTTTGTTGCGGGGCAGGGGCGCCTGCCGTAGCTTCCGGTCAAAGCAGACCCAGATCTGCCGCTATCCAAAGCGACCCTGAGCAGGAGCAATGAATGTCAGAACAGACCTTAGCACTGCTGGGCGTGCTTCCCTTGGCCAAACCGCCTCGGGTTCTGGTCTATTCCTGCTATTTCGGCGTTTACGAACCCTTCAATCCCAAAGCCACGGGCAGCGGCGCGGGCTATGACCGCATCGTGCTGACCGATCAGCCGGTTTCGTCGCCGGGCATTCAGATCATGCAAGGCGTTCCGGGCGCAGAACCTGGGGATGCCACAACCCTGTCGCGGCTGGCCAAAATGCGCCCGCATCTGTTCTTTGCCCAGTATGACTGGGTGATTTACATCGACAACAGCGCCAGCCTTCTGGTCGATCCCTTTGACATGATCACCCAAATCGAGGCTGCGCAGGGAGGCGATGCCCCGGCCGGGCGCTATCTGTTCCCCCACCAGCGCCGCACCTGCGCCTACCGCGAAGCGCGGCTGTGCATGAAAAAGGGCCGCATCCCGCGTGCCGATTACCGCCGCCAGATCCAGCACTATCAGGCGGTCGGCTTTCCGATGGACAGGGGGCTGTTCGTCAACACGATGATGGTGCAAAAGATGGGAGATCCCGCCACCGACGCCTTCAACGACGCCTGGTATGCGCATTTCCTGACCTTTTCGAAGCGCGACCAGATTTCGTTGCCCTTTATGCTGTGGCAGGAATCCTATCCGATCCGCCTGATGCCGCAGTCACTGTTCGATCTGGCTCAATGGCCGGTTTTCAAGAAATTTCGCCGGGTACAGTATCAATCCGCCCAAGTTGCCCGGGCCGCCAAGCGCGCCAAGCGGGCGCTTGCGTCATAGCAAAGCATCGCGACAAATGCTCGGGACCAAAGCTTTTGACCGATGGGTCGATTTTGGGGTTGGAATTCCCGGGCGCAGCGACTAGTTACCGCCTACCAGCAAGGGGCGCGATTCGTCGCGCCCCATGTTGTTTTCGTCCGAGACGGTGGGTGGCTGGTCAAACAGCAATAAATCCTGCCTGAGACGGGATCAGACCTGAGTTTCCTGAGGTTCTCCTTGGGCGGTGATGGCTCAGTCCCGTAAGGACCCGTGCGCCGGAATATTCCGGCGCAAATGAGCCGGGGAAACCCCCCAAACTTGGAGTGACACTGTGGATAGAGCCCAAAAAGAGAAAGTGGTCGCCGATCTGGACCAAATCTTCGCAAGCTCTGGCGTGGTTGTGGTAG
>JANNBI010000351.1:0-5884 GCA_031385345.1 Paracoccaceae bacterium
ACCAATTCAGCCCAATATTGATCATCGACTGGAACGCCGCCCAACCGGCCACCGCCAGCAGGGCCGCCGACATTCCCGACACGAACAATCCCGCCAAGATCCAGATCCCGTCTCGCCCGATCAAACCCAGCGACAAACAGATCAGCGCCACAGCGGGCAGGGTGTTGCCCAAGGGGATCGGCAGCATCACCGTCAGCGCCAGAACCGTGCCCAGAACGCCGACCAACTGTTCAGCCGGACCATCGGCCAACACCGTCAGGCGCGGATGGATCAACCGCTCCACCCGCTGAATCCAGGGCTTCGCGCGGTCCAGTATGCCCACCATCCAGTCTTTGGACACCGATCTTTCTGACAAGAATCGCGGCAACCAAGGCGGCCTTTGCAGCGCCATCTGCACGCAGAGAAACACCAGCGGCAACCCGGTAATGGCCGAGGTGCCGGGAATCCCCGGCACGCAATTCGGAATGGCGAACAGAATAATCAGCACACCGCGCGCCCGATCATCCAACTGCCTGACAAGATAAGCCAAAGTCAGCCGTTCCGGCGCGTCGGGGCCATCGGTCAGGGCCCGCAAAATGCCATTCAGGCTAAGCGGCTTGTCGGAATCGGGCACAACACACTCCTGCGCGGGGCCGAAACCGGCCGTCGTTTTGCTAAGATGGGGCAGGACCGCGCGGTTTACCAGAGCGGTTGGGGTGTTGCCGTGACCCGTTTGCCAGCCTATGCAGCGCAAACCCCCGACCAAAGGCCACCGTCATGACCCCGCCCGCCCGCCTGTCTGCGGCCATCGAAATTCTGGACCGCATTCTGTCCGGCGCCGCGGTCGAGGTGGCGCTAACCCAATGGGGCCGCGCCAACCGTTTCGCCGGATCGGGCGACCGTTTCGCCCTGCGCGATCTGGTGTTCGAGGCGCTTCGCCGCAAACGCTCCCTCGCTGCCTTGGGCGGAGGGGAAACCGGTCGTGGCCTGATCCTTGGCCTGATGCGTCAGCAGGATGCTGATCTTGATGCACTTTTCACCGGCCTCGGCCATGCCCCTGCGGTCATCACCGCCGCTGACACCGGACGCACCCCGACAGAGCTGGAGGCGCTGGATTGCCCCGACTGGCTCGCCCCGCACCTGCAATCCGCCTTGGGTGACGATTTCCCCGCCGTCATGACCGCCATGCAAAGCCGCGCGCGGGTGTTTTTGCGGGTGAATCTCGCCAAAAGCAGCGTCCTTCAAGCGCAGCAAAGCTTGGCTGCCGAAGGCATCCTTGCTCAGACCGATCCGGGTTGCGAAACCGCGCTGGAAGTCGTGGAAAACCCACGCAAGATCAATATGTCACAGGCCTATCTTCAGGGTTTGGTTGAACTGCAAGACATCTCCTCACAGGCTGTGGTTCAGGATCTGCCCCTTGTCACGGGCCAGAAAGTCTTGGATTACTGCGCTGGCGGGGGCGGCAAGACCCTTGCCTTGGCGGGCAGGATCGCGGCGCGGTTTTATGCCCATGACCACCATCCCCAGCGCATGAAAGACCTGCCCGACCGCGCCAAACGTGCCGGGGCCAAGGTCACGTTGCTGAATGTTCCCGCCTCTCAGGCCCCCTTTGATCTGATCCTGTGCGACGTGCCCTGTTCCGGTTCTGGCAGCTGGCGGCGTGATCCGATGGGGAAATGGGCGCTAACCCTGCCAAAACTGGCGGAAATCTGCAAAATTCAGGCAGAAATTCTTGACCGGGCCGTTGGCGTGTTGCAACCTGAAGGTGTGCTTGTCTATGCGACATGCTCGCTGCTGCGCGAAGAGAACGAGGACCAGATCTCGGCCTTTTTGCACCGGCATCCGGGGTGGCACTGCACAGGTTCAAAACGCCACGCCCTTTGGGACCGCGGCGATGGTTTTTTCAGTGCGCATTTGTCGCGAAAATAGCCCGGTGTGTTCGGGTCTTTCCGGAACGGTTAAGGGCCGATTAACTCTTCTGCCCCAGTGTGACGCCAGCAGGCCTGTGACGAGTTGCTTTGACGGCCGCATCACCGACGGGGGACCACTTGGCCATTGCGCAGATCGCCTTACCAGTCACGCGGTCCGACGGCGGCCGACACTGGCTTTTACTGGGCATTGCCGTGGCCTTTGCCGCAATTGCCGTGCTGGTCGATGTCACCGCTTACCGCCTGATGGCGGCCCTTGTCGCCTGCACCCTGTCGCTATTGACGGTATTCCTGCACCTTCACGCTGCCATTCTGGCCCGCGCGCAACGGCGCGAGGATGGGATGATCGTGGACATCGTGGCGCGCGATGTGGCGGCCTGTTTCATCACCGACGCCCATGGTCAGGTCTTGTACCGCAATGACGCCGCGACGGCTCGTTTCGGTGGGCTTGATCAGGCGACGCTGACCAACCTTCTCACCGACCATTTCGCCTCGCCCGGCGCGGTCTTGTTTCGCCTGCAAACTCGCGCCTTGGGCGGATCGCGCGCGCGCGAAGATGTGGTGACAAAACAAGGCCACAGCCGCATCACCGCACATCGCACCGGCCCCGACCGGGTCTTGTGGCGGCTTGAGGAGTTTCAGGATCGCACCGGGGCCGGGCGCGGCGCCGAACAACTTAGTCTGCCCATGTTGACCGCCAACAAGAACGGCGTCGTACTTTATTCGAATGAGGCGATGCGCCGCCTACTGGGCGGTCGGCCCAAACGGCTCGACACGGTATTCGCCAGCCCTCTGCGCCACACCGGCGAAGAGGTAGAGGTCAGCACAGCCACCGGCATCGTGCGCGCCCTTCTGGCCGAAATCGAAGGCAGCGCAGAGCGTCACGAAATCTATCTTCTGCCAATCTCGCCCGCCGACCGCGACACCCGCATTCTGGCCGATTTTGAACATGTCCCGGTGCCCTTGGCCAAGTTTTCCGCTGATGGTCTGCTGTGCGGGGCCAATCTTGTGGCCCGCGATCTGCTGGGTTTGCAATCGGACGAAGATGCGATGTTCCACGACCTGTTTGAAGGTCTGGGTCGCCCGGTGTCGGATTGGCTGTTGGACATCCATTCCGAACGCATGCCCGGAAGCAGTGAGGTGTTGCGCGCCCGAAAACTGACGGGCGACGTGTTCTTTCAGATCACCCTGCGACGGATCGTTGAACTGGGGCGCCCCTTCGTTCTGGCCGTCCTGCAAGACGCCACCCAGTTCAAACGGCTGGAAGAGCAATTTGTTCAAAGCCAGAAGATGCGGGCCATCGGTCAACTGGCCGGTGGGGTCGCGCATGACTTCAACAATCTTTTGACAGCAATTTCAGGCCATTGCGATCTGTTGTTAACACGCCATGCGCGCGACCACATCAACTATGCCGACCTGATGCAGATCCACCAGAACGCCAACCGCGCGGCGGCTTTGGTCGGCCAATTGCTGGCCTTTTCGCGAAAACAAACCTTGAAACCCGAAACCTTCGATCTGCAAGACGTGCTGTCCGACCTGACCCATCTTTTGAACCGGCTGGTCGGGGAAAGGGCGCGTTTGCGGCTGATCCATGACGCCAATCTGCGCACCATCCGCGCCGACAAGCGCCAACTTGAACAGGTGATCATGAACCTGGTCGTCAACGCCCGCGACGCGATGCCCGCAGGTGGTACCATCCTGATCGAGACCGAGGCGCTGTCCCTGCCCGAACCACTGGAACGCGACCGCGCCGTGGTTGCCGCCGGCACCTGGGCGGTGATCCGGGTGACCGACACCGGCATCGGCATTCCCGAAGATCACCTGAAGAAAATCTTTGAGCCGTTTTTCACCACCAAAAAACTGGGGGAGGGGACGGGTCTGGGCCTGTCCACCGCCTACGGCATCATCAAACAATCCGGCGGCTTCATCTTTGTTGATTCGCAGGTCGGGGCCGGCACGGTGTTTTCGCTGTATTTTCCCATCCACGATCACGGCGACAGCCCCGCGATCACGGCCGACCAAGTGCCGCGCACCCGCCCCGATTCCCGCCCCGGTGAGGGTGTGGTTCTGCTGGTCGAAGACGAAGCGCCGGTGCGCGCCTTTGCCTCGCGCGCGCTGCGGATGCGCGGCTATACCGTGCTAGAGGCGGCGAATGCCGAAGAGGCGCTGAAAACCCTCGAAGATCCGGCGCTGAAGGTCGATATCTTCGTCACCGATGTCGTGATGCCGGGCATGGATGGCCCATCCTGGGTCAAACTGGCCATGGTCGATCGGCCCGAGGTCAAGGTAATTTTCGTTTCGGGCTATTCCGAGGATTCCTTGCAGGAACATCAGGCCCGGATCCCGAATTCGATTTTTCTGCCCAAACCCTTCTCTTTAGCCGAACTGACACAGACCGTACAAGAACAGTTACACTAAACGCCGCGGGGCAGGCTGCCGTACAGGGCGAAATCCGCGGCAAAGGTGGTCTGCACCAGCGCCTCCGCCTCTGGCGACAGATGCAGATCCCCCCAAGGGGACACGTTCAGATGCGGCAGAAGGATTTCAAAATCCAGTTTCGCCTCCAGAAAATGAACGAAATCTTCCAGCCGGTCATAGCGAAAAATATGGGTCACGCGCGCATCGGGGCGCGGGCACAAAAAGTCCATTTGCCGACCAACGCGCGCGAATTTTGGCGGGGCAGGGGTGCAGGCCAGCCTGACAAATTCCTCAAAATCCACCTCCAGCGTCGAGGTGTCCTTGGCCTCATCCTCGCGCTGGCGGTTGCGATACCATGACCCCAGCCAATCCCGCGGCTCGCGCATCAGCGCGGTGGTGTCGAAATCCTGCCCCATCGTGGCGCGCAAAAAGGGCCGCAAATGATCGGAAAATTGCGCCGCATCGGTATGCTTCAAGGCAGCGGGCCGGGACAGGGCGATGGTTGCCAAAGGCCCCAGCGCCTGTTCGATCGCGGTCGAGGCCGTCTTCGGCGTCGCCAAAAACACCAGCGATTGTTTGCCAAAAACCAGCATCCGTGACCCCCGTTTGGTTGCCCAACCCCGATGCCGTAAACCGATTGTTAAGGAAAGTATGAAAAACAGGGGACAAGACGATTTTCATTGAAATGTTCTCTCTTTGTGCCCATAAGAACGGGAACAAGACAAGAACAACCCGACGCGATTGCTGCTTTGGCAAAGCTGTGGAATAAGGGAACAGACGATGGCAGGTGCAAACCTTTTCGACCTGAAGGATAAACGCGACATGGACAAGGCGAAGGCGCTGGAAAGCGCATTGGCGCAGATCGAGCGGCAGTTCGGCAAAGGGTCGATCATGAAGCTGGGCCAGGACAATCCGGTGATGGATGTCGAGGCGACCTCGACCGGGTCGCTTGGTCTGGACATTGCGCTCGGGATCGGCGGCCTGCCGAAGGGGCGCATCATTGAAATCTATGGGCCGGAAAGTTCGGGCAAGACCACCCTGACGCTGCATGTCGTGGCCGAAGAGCAGAAAAAAGGCGGTGTCTGCGCCTTTGTCGACGCCGTAAGCTTGCGCATCGCCTGGCTCATCAGGCGGGCCTGGCTGCCCATCTGCATGTCGCCCATGTCGCCCTCGATCTCCGACTTCGGCACCAGCGCCGCCACCGAATCGATCACCACCATCGCAACCGCACCCGACCGCACCAGCGTATCGACAATCTCCAGCGCCTGTTCGCCGGTGTCGGGCTGCGAAATCAGCAGCTCATCCAGATTGACCCCCAGCTTTTTCGCATACTGCGGGTCCAGCGCGTGCTCGGCATCGACGAAGGCGCAGACGCCACCCTTTTTCTGTTCCTCGGCAATGACATGCAGCGTCAGCGTGGTCTTGCCCGAGGATTCCGGCCCGTAGACCTCGATGATCCGCCCCTTGGGCAGCCCGCCGATGCCAAGCGCGATGTCCAGCCCCAGCGAACCCGTCGACGTCGCCTCGTTATCCATCGCCGGGCTGTCCTTGCCCAGCCG
>JANNBI010000354.1:0-2975 GCA_031385345.1 Paracoccaceae bacterium
AAGTTTCTGCGTCATCGCGCCCCGTTTCCCATCTGTCGCCCCCTGCGTCGGCCTGATTGGCCGCTGCAAGGGGACCGCCAGTCCGATCTACATACAAGCCTCGAACAGCGCGCGGGTGTTGTCGCGCGTCATCACCACCGGATTGCCGCCGCAGGACGGATCTTCCAGCGCCATTTCGGTCAGCATGTCCAGATCCGCGAACAAAACGCCCATCGCCTCTAGGTTCTGCGGGACGTTCAGCAGTGCGCGCAGTTCCATGACCCGTTCGTGAAAGCCCGCGAAGCCGCCCGCAATACCCAGATAGGCGGCGGCGGCATTGATCCGGTCCTCGATCATGTGGCGGTTGAAATCCAGCACCATCGGCATGACGACGGCATTGGTGGTGCCGTGATGCGTGCCGTAAACCGCGCCGACCGGGTGGGACAGCGAATGGATCGCCCCCAGCCCCTTTTGAAACGCCGTGGCCCCCATCGCCGCCGCCGACATCATATGCGCGCGGGCGTCCAGATCATTGGGGTCGGCATAGACCAGCGGCAGGTTTTCAAACACCAGCCGCATGCCTTCCAGCGCGATGCCTTGGCTCATCGGGTGGTAAAAGGGGCTGCAATAAGCTTCCAGACAATGGGCCAGGGCGTCCATCCCGGTGCCTGCGGTGATGAAACGGGGCATGCCGACGGTCAGCGCGGGGTCGCAGATCGTGACCACGGGCAAAAGTTTGGGGTGAAAGATGATTTTTTTCTTATGCGTGACCGAATTGGTCAGAACGCCCGCGCGCCCGACCTCGGACCCGGTCCCGGCGGTCGTGGGCACCGCGATGATTGGCGCGATTTTCGCGGCATCGGCGCGGGTGTACCAATCGTCCACATCCTCCAGATCCCAAACGCTCAGATCCTTGCGCTGATGCGCCATCAGGGCGATCATCTTGCCCAGATCAAGGGCCGATCCGCCGCCAAAGCAGATCACCCCGTCATGGCCACCGGCCAGATAAACCGCGATCCCGGCGGCCATGTTGCCCTCATGCGGGTTGGGATCAACCTCGGAAAACACCGCCGTCCCCAGACCCGCCGCCGCCAGACCCTGCACCGCCGCCGCCGTGATCGGCAGGCTGGCCAGCGCCTTGTCGGTGACAAACAGCGGCTTTTTCACCCCCGCCGCCGCGCAATGCTCCGCCAGTTCGGCAATCCGGCCAACGCCGAATTTGATGGGGGTGGGGTAAGACCAGTTCCGGTTGGGAACCGAATGGGATTTGGACGGGCTCATTTCTGCACCTTTTTCAGATGATAGGATTTCGGACGGGTCACGGAATGGAACCCAAGATAGGACAGGCTGCCACCGCGCCCGGTGTCTTTGCACCCGGTCCAGCACAGCGCCGGGTCCAGATAATCGGCGCGGTTCATGAACACGGTGCCGGTTTCGATTTGCAGGCCGATCACTTGCGCGATGTCATAATCCTGGGTCCAGACGGATGCGGTCAACCCGTAAGGGCTGTCGTTCATCAGGCGGATCGCCTCGGCGTCGTCCTTGACCTTCATGATGCCGACGACGGGGCCAAAGGATTCCTCCATCATCACCCGCATGGAATGATCCACATTCACAAGGATTTGCGGGGCAAGGTAAGCGCCGCCATCATCCGCTGGAAACAGTGCCGGATCAATCAGCGGCTTGGCGCCAGCCGCAATCGCCTCGGCCACTTGTCCGCGCACCACGGCGGCGAAACGCTTGTTCGCCATCGGGCCAAGGGTCGTCTCCGCATCAAACGGATTGCCGAGTTTCTGCGCCGACACCCATTTCACCGCGCCTTCGACAAAGGCGTCATACAGGCTTTCATGCACATAGATCCGTTCGATCCCGCAGCAGCATTGCCCGGCATTGTACATCGCGCCGTCCATCAGCGTGTCAATCGCCGCCTCAAGATTGGCATCGGCGCGCACGTATCCGGGGTCCTTGCCGCCCAGTTCCAGCCCCAGCGGAGTGAACGTGCCCGCCGCCGCCCGCTCCATCGCCTGACCGCCGCCGACTGATCCGGTGAAGTTCACGAAATTGAACGCCCGCGCCCCGATCAGATGTTCGGTGGTGGCATGGTCCAGCACGACATTCTGGAACACATCCGCGGGGATGCCGCCTGCGTGAAACGCCTCGGCCAGACGTTCGCCCACCAGCATGGTCTGGCTGGCATGTTTCAGCACCACCGTGTTGCCCGCGATCAGGGCCGGGACAAGGGTGTTGATCGTGGTCAGATAGGGGTAATTCCACGGGGCGACGATGAACACGACACCCAAAGCCTCACGCGCAAGATAGCGGCGGAATTTGTCGCTGTCCTCGATCACATGATCGGCAAGGGTTTCGGCTGCAATCTGCGACATATATTCGGTCCGCGCGTTCACCCCGCCAAACTCGCCGCCAAAGCGGGTCGGGCGGCCCATCTGCCAGGCGATTTCCGGCACGATCACATCGGCCATCGCGTTCAGCTTTGCCACGCCTGCCTGCACCAGCGCGATACGCTCGGCCAAGGGCCGCGCGGCCCAAGGCTTTTGCGCCGCCTTCGCCCGCGCGGCCATCGCCTTGGCGGCGTCCAGCGTCAGCGGCATGCGTTCGGCATAAACAGACCCGTCCACCGGGCTGATCAGTTGAATTGGTTTCATCGTCTTACCTCGTAGGCCGGGTGATAGCCCGGCATTGCCAAAAGAGTCGGGCTCTCGCCCGACCTACGCCCGCTCCAACAGGCGCTGAATTTCGAAATCGGTCACCACGCGGTCAGTTTCCGAGATTTCCCACTGGGCGGCGTGGTGGTAATGGTCGATCACATCATCGCCAAAGGCCGCGCGCAGCATGGCAGAGGTGTTCAGCAAATCCGCCGCCTCGCGCAGGTTGTGCGGGATTTCGCGCACGCCCCCCGCTGCATACATATCGCCCTTCATCTCAGGCTCCAGCGCCATCTTCTTCTCGATCCCGTCCAGACCCGCCGCCAGCAGCGC
>JANNBI010000360.1:0-1749 GCA_031385345.1 Paracoccaceae bacterium
GGTTCGCGGCGTTCCACCAAGGGAAAGCGCACATTGTCGGCGGCGGTCATATGCGGGAACAGCGCCAAATTCTGAAACACCATCGCAATATTGCGCGCCGCCGGAGAGACGGCGTTCACCGGCTTGCCGTCGATCAGGATCTCGCCGGTATCCGGGGTTTCCAAGCCAAGGATCAGACGCAGGATCGTGCTTTTGCCCGACAAAGGCGGCCCGAAAAAGCAGAAGAATTCATTATCGGCCACGGTAAAGCTGGCATCATCCACCGCCAAAGTCGTGCCGTAGCGTTTGGTGACATTGCGAAAGGCGATCTCGGCCATCTAGTGCCCCCCCAACGCGGTGCCAGTTTCGGCATCAAACAGCCGCACCGCGCCCGGATGCGGCGCGAAATGCAGCATCTTGCCCACCTCGAACCCGGCGTCGTTTTCGAACACCACCTTCACCGCCCCGGCGCCCACGCCCAGATGCAGGATCGTGCGCGCGCCGATGCGTTCAACAAAGCTGACCGGCATCGCCATGCCCTGCCCCTCGGCCACCAGCGCCGCCTGTTCGGGGCGAAACCCGAACACCACGCCGCCCTTGGCCGCCCGTGCCGCCCGCGCCTGCGCCGGGGCCAAAACCGGCGAGCGGCCCAGCCCCCCCAGATCCAGCGCCACGCCCGCAGCATCTTCCACCACCTGCCCCGCCAGCAGGTTCATCCCCGGTGATCCGATGAACCGCGCCACAAACAGATTGGCCGGGTCGTTGTAGATCTGCAAAGGGGTTCCAACCTGCTGCAACACGCCGTGGTCCATCACCGCAATGCGGTCGGCCATGGTCATCGCTTCCAACTGGTCATGCGTCACATAAACCATCGTTTGGCGGAAACTGCGTTGCAACTGCTTCAGTTCGGTCCGCATCACGGCGCGAAAGGCGGCATCGACATTGGACAAAGGTTCATCCAGCAGGAAGATCGCGGGTTCCATCACCGCCGACCGCCCGATCGCCACCCGTTGCAGGATGTTGACCGACAGCCCCTTGGCCGGGCGGTCCAGCATCGGCCCCAGTTGCAACAGATCGGCCATCGCGGCAGTGCGCTGCACAACCTCGGACGCCGGACGCCGCGTGGCGCGCAAACCATAAGACAGGTTTTCACGCACCGTCATATGGGTGAAAATCGCATAGTTCTGAAAGACAAAGCCGACGCCGCGCCGCCCCATCGCCACCCCAGCCATATCGCGGTCGCCAAACAGGATGCGCCCCTCGCTCGGGGTTTCCATGCCCGCGATCATGTTCATCGTGGTCGATTTCCCACAGCCCGAGGGGCCAAGCAGGGCGACAAACTCGCCATCCTCGATCGTCAGATCCATGGTTTTCAGCGCCGTGAACGGGCCAAAGCGCTTTACCAGATTTTCAAGCCGGATCATGCTCATCCCGGCACCCGTGCCATGCGTTTCAGGGCCCAGACGCAGACCACCGACAGCACGATCAGGATCGACAGCGCGATGGCCGCGACATAGCCCCAGATCAGATCCTGCGTGGCGATCTTATAGATATAGACCGAAATCGTCTCGGTCGCGACGCCAGGTCCGCCGCCGGTCATGATGAACAAGGTGTCGAAGATCTTGAAACATTCGATCACCCGGATCGCCAGCGCGATCCCAATGATCACCTTCATCCGTGGCAAGACGATGGACGTGAACCGCTGCCAGGCATTGGCCCCCAGCAGGGTTGCCGCCTTGATCTGATCCTCGGGCACGCCGACCAGACCGG
>JANNBI010000381.1:0-1906 GCA_031385345.1 Paracoccaceae bacterium
CGCGGAAACAGGTCGCGCAGGGCCCGCGTCGTGGCCCGCGCGGCATCGGAAAAGCTGGTCATGTCAGGGCGCGTTTTTCGATGTAATGGCCGTACAGCGTGGTCATGACCGAAATGCCGATCATCAGGATCGGCCAGTTGACCAGCGTGTCCCACAGAAAGGCCAGCATGTTGTCGCGGCCAAACACCAGCGCGCCGATCGGTTGCGGCAACCACAGCAACAGGCCCGAGGCGAGAGTCAGGACCAGAATTGGCACGAACTCGCCCTTTGTGGCGTTCCAGCCGGCGCTGATCGGCACCCCGGCGCGCAGGGCAACACCGGGCAGCATGGCCGACATCCGGGTGATGATGATGCCGATGGGCAGATAGACCACCAGCGTCAGGATTGTCAGGCTTATCATCGGGCCGCCTTGCACCAAAGCCGGACCGATCAGCGCAAGGATCAGGCCCAGACCCACCATCGGCACGATCAGGATCAGACCGATCAGCAGGCCCTTGCCCAGATAACCCAGCATCCGGTCAGCGTGGAAGGGCGGCAACAGGCCCGGACGCTCTTCTGTCAGGACATAGCGGTGCCAACCGACGGCGATCCACAATCCGGTGACGGCGGCAATCAGCAGATACAGCAGAAACCCGAAAACCGGAAATTCGCCCGCGGTGATCATGGCGCGGCGGTCGGCATCGGACATGTCCATCAGATTGCCGATCAGCAGCACCTGCGCCGCCACCTGCACCAGATACAGCAGCCCCGAAACCCGCAAAGCCGCGTCCAGATTGCCAAACACTTGCCGCACCGAATGAACGAAAATCAACCAGCCCTTCATGCGACCCTCCTGCCCGATAAAACCCGCGCCATTGGGTCAGTCCGCGCCGCAACTGTCAATCGCCCCGACTTGCCCTTGGCGGCAAATGCCGTTATCGCGACGCGAACCCAGCGGAGGCCGATCCATGACCAAGCCCAAGAAAGTCGTCCTTGCCTATTCCGGCGGCCTTGACACCTCGATCATCCTGAAATGGTTGCAAAACGAGTATGGCTGCGAGGTCATCACCTTTACCGCCGATCTGGGCCAGGGTGAGGAGTTGGAGCCGGCGCGCGCCAAGGCGGTTTTGCTGGGGATCAAGCCGGAAAACATCCATATCGAGGACGTGCGCGAGGAATTTGTCCGCGATTTCGTCTTCCCGATGTTCCGGGCAAACGCGCTTTACGAAGGGCTGTATCTGTTGGGCACCTCCATCGCGCGGCCGCTGATCGCCAAGCGTCTGGTGGAAATCGCGGCCGAGACCGGGGCAGATGCCGTGGCGCATGGCGCAACCGGCAAGGGCAACGATCAGGTGCGGTTTGAACTGTCGGCGCTGGCGCTGAACCCCCATCTGCGGGTGATTGCCCCTTGGCGCGAATGGTCGCTGCTGTCGCGCACCCATCTGCTGGAATATGCCGAGGCGAACCAGATTCCGATCGCCAAGGACAAGCGCGGCGAAGCGCCGTTCAGCGTTGATGCGAACCTGCTGCACACCTCGTCCGAAGGCAAGGTGCTGGAAAACCCGGCTGAAGAAGCCCCCGAATATGTCTATCAGCGCACGGTCAGCCCCGAAGCCGCCCCGGATCAGGCCGAGATGGTCGAAATCGGGTTTGAGGCGGGCGATGCTGTGGCGATCAACGGCGTGCGGATGTCGCCCGCCACGATCCTGACCCGGTTGAACGAAATCGGCGGCGCGCATGGCATCGGGCGGCTGGATCTGGTGGAAAACCGCTTTGTCGGCATGAAATCGCGCGGGGTTTACGAAACCCCCGGCGGCACGATCCTGCTGGAAGCGCACCGCGGCATCGAACAAATCACGCTGGACGCGGGCGCTGGTCATCTGAAAGACAGCATCATGCCGCGCTATGCGGAACTGATTTATAACGG
>JANNBI010000397.1:0-3259 GCA_031385345.1 Paracoccaceae bacterium
CGCAGGTGCAGCAGCTGCGGCCGGCCCAGCATGCGCACCGGGCGGGTGCCGTCGGCGCCCGTCTTCAGGTCGATGGCGGCCGAGGCGATAGTGCCCGGCGATCCTTTGGCAGATGGCACCACGATGGGGCCGCTGATTTCCAAGGTGCAGTATGACAAGGTGCAGCGGTTGATCCAGACCGGCATTGACGAGGGGGCCACGCTGGTCACCGGGGGCCTTGGCCGTCCAGCGGGGCTGAACCGGGGCTGGTTCTGCAAGCCGACGATCTTTGGCGATGTGAAGAACGAGATGACGATTTCCAAAGAGGAAATTTTTGGCCCGGTGCTGTCGGTGCTGCCCTATGACTCGCTGGAAGATGCGGTGCGGATGGCCAATGATTCCGTCTATGGTCTGGCGGCCTATGTCGCGGGTCCAGTGGAGGAGGCCAAGCCCGTTGCGCGGCAGTTGCGCGCCGGAACGGTGAACCTGAACTATCCGGATTGGGACACTTCGGCCCCCTTTGGTGGCTATAAACAATCGGGCAATGGCCGCGAATATGCCGATTGGGGCATCCATGACTTCTGCGAGGTCAAGGGCATCGTCGGCTGGGGCGCCTAAGGGGAACTTTGGCGCGGACACAGACTGGGGCGACGTGAAGGTCGCCCCGTAACCTGCGGGGATTGCAATGCATTACGGATATATCGGCCTGGGAAACCTTGGGGCCAATTGTGCGGCTTGTCTGATCAAGGCTGGGTTCGAGGTCACGGTTTTTGACCTGAATCCGGATATGGCGGCGCGGCTGGTGGCGATGGGGGCCAGACTGGCACCCAATGCCGAGGCTTTGGCGGCGTCGGTCGATCATGTGATCACTTGCCTGCCATCACCTGCCATTTCGGAGCGTGTTGTTCGCAGTATTCTGCCGGAGATGAAACCGGGGGCGTCCTGGGTGGAGATGTCAACGCTGGGGCGCGATGATGTGTTGCGGCTGGCAGAGGTGGCGGCGCAAGCCGGGGTGCGGATGCTGGAGCTGCCGGTGACCGGCGGGGTGCATCTGGCGGCGCAGGGCAAGATCACCATGCTGCCGGGTGGGGATGCCGATCTGGTGGCGCTGCATATGGCGGCGATGCAGGCGATGGGCGACCGGGTGTTCCATATGGGGCCCTTGGGATCGGCGTCGATCATCAAGGTGATCACCAATATGCTGGCCTTCATCCATCTGAAGGCCACCTCGGAGGCGCTGATGCTGGCCAAGCGCGGCGGTCTTGATCTGGCGCAGGCCTGGGCGGCGATCCAGGCCTCTTCCGGCAACAGTTTCGTGCATGAAACCGAAGGCGCGCTGATCCTGAACGGGTCTTATGATGTGGCGTTTTCGGTGGATCTGGCGTTGAAGGATCTGGGGTTTGCGTTGGGGTTCGGGCGCGAGTTCGGCGTGCCTTTGGATCTGGCGGCGGCGACGGAACAGACCTATGTCGCGGCCAAGGCGGCCTATGGCGGGACGGCGCAATCCCCGATGATCGCCAAATTGCTGGAGGATCTGCTGGGCACGGATCTGCGGGCGGCGGGGTTTCCGGCGCGGCTGGAATAGGCTGACTGGATCAGGCTGGCGGGGCGATTGGGGCGGGCCGCTGGAGGCGCTGCCTCCAGACCTCCGGGCATATTTGGATCAAGATGAAGGGCAAGTTGATGGATGATGTGGCGCGGGCGCGGGTGGCGGAAATGCTGCATCATCGCAAGGCAGGGTTGAGCCTTGGCGATCCGGTGGTGCCGGCGATTTCGCTGTCCACGACCTTTCATCTGCCGCAGGCCAATGGGGCGGCGCATATCTATGGCCGGGCGGGCCAGCCGATGTGGGATGAGGTCGAGGCGCAGCTGGGCATTCTGGAGGATGCGGAGGTGGTGGTTTTCCCGTCCGGGATGGCGGCAATCTCGGCGGCGTTGATCATGACGCTGAAGGCGGGGGCGCGGGTGATGATCCCGTCGGATGGCTATTACGTGACGCGGTTGCTGGCGCGCGATGTGCTGGCGGTATACGGCGTAGAGGTGGTCGAGGTGCCGACGCTGGCGATGGCGCAGGCGGATTTTGCCGGCTTTGCGGTGATCTACATCGAGACGCCGTCCAATCCCGGTCTGGATGTGATTGATATTGCAGCGTTGTGCGCGCGGGCCCATTCGGCCGGGGCGCGGGTGATTGCCGACAACACCACGATGACGGGGCTGTTGCAGCGGCCCCTGGATCTGGGGGCGGATCTGGTGGTGGCGGCGGATACCAAGGCGCCGGCCGGGCATTCCGACGCTCTGTTCGGCCATGTCTCGGGGCGCGATCCGGTGCTGATGGGGCGGGTGCGCGATTGGCGGCGGCTGTCTGGGGCGGTGCCGGGACCGTTCGAGGCCTATTTGTTGCACCGGGGGCTGGAGACGCTGGAGTTGAGGCTGGAGCGGATGTGCGCCTCGGCCGCGGTGATTGCCGAACGGTTGGTCGGGACGCCTGGGGTGACGGGGGTGCGCTATCCCGGGCTGCCGGGGGATGCGGCCCATGCGATCACCAAGCGTCAGGCCAGCGGGTTCGGGTTTCTGATTGGGTTTGAACTGGCGAGCGAAGCGCTGGCCGAAGAGTTTCTGGCGACCTGTCCCTATATCGTGCAGGCCACGAGTTTTGGCAGCACCCACAGCGCGGCGGAACGGCGGGCGCGCTGGGGGGATGCCGTGGCGCCGGGGTTCATCCGGCTGTCGGTGGGCATTGAACCGGTGGAGGTGTTGTGGGGCGCCATGGCGGAGGCCCTTGCTGAAGTGGCGGCGGGTTAGCCCTTGACCGCGCGGCGCAAGCCAGACAGCAAGGGCGCCATGAGATACCTGAACCTTTGCCTTTTGGTGCTGTTCCCGGTCAGCTGGTTTGCGCCACTGATCCGGGCGGGGTTTTTGCCGATCTTCGGTCTGGATGAAATCAGCGTGATCACCGGATTGCAGTCCTTGTGGGAGAGCGACGCCGCGCTGGCGCTGATCGTCACTTTCTTTGCGGTCTTTGCGCCGATGATGAAAACGCTGGGACTGTCGCTGGTGCAGTATGGGCTTTTGTCGCGGGCGGTGATGCCGGTTCTGCATGTGCTGGGCAAGCTGGCGATGGCGGATATTTTCCTGATCGCACTTTATATCGTGCTGGTGAAGGGTATCGGTCTGGCCACGGTCGAGGTGGCGTGGGGGCTGTATCTGTTCACCGGATGCGTCCTGCTGTCGCTGGTTATTGGCTGGACAACGGAGAAACGGCGATGAGCAAGGCCAGCCC
>JANNBI010000403.1:0-2071 GCA_031385345.1 Paracoccaceae bacterium
CCCCACGGCTTCGCCTCCCCCCGGGAATATTTGGATCAAGATGAAGGTAACGAAGTCTTCATCAATTCCGGGCAAGTCTTGTCCTGCGGAACAGGGGGGTACCCCGATGACCGCTCAAGGTGAAGGCGCCGCGTTTTCCCCGCATCTGCGGCCCAAGACGCGGCGTCCGACGCCTGCGCTGGCCTTGCCCCTTCATCTTGATCCAAATATTCCCCGCTGGAGGCTTCTGACTTCTCGGGCGCGGCGCGGCCAAATGTCGGTGCGGGCGCTTTTGACCCCGCAGGGCTGGCCAAGGCGCGGCCCGCATTCTATGCAGTCCCCAAGGCTTTGACGGGGGGACCATGGGCAAGGCGCTGATGATTCAAGGCTGCGGGTCCAATGTGGGCAAATCCATGCTGGTGGCGGGGCTGTGCCGGGCGGCGGTGCTGCGCGGGCTTTCGGTACGGCCGTTCAAGCCGCAGAACATGTCGAACAATGCGGCGGTGACCGCCGATGGCGGTGAGATCGGTCGCGCGCAGGCGCTGCAGGCGCGGGCCTGCGGGGTGGCTCCGCTGACCGACATGAACCCGGTGCTGCTGAAACCGGAATCCGAAATGGGCTCTCAGGTGATCGTGCAGGGGAAGCGGGTGGCCACGGTGCGCGCACGCGATTATGCGGCGCTGAAACCCCGGCTGATGACCCCGGTTCTGGAGTCTTTCGCCCGCCTGCGCGCCGGGGCCGATCTGGTGATTGTTGAAGGCGCTGGCAGCCCGGCCGAGATCAACCTGCGCGCCGGGGATATCGCCAACATGGGCTTTGCCCGCGCCGCGGATGTGCCGGTGGTTCTGGTCGGAGATATCGACCGGGGCGGGGTGATCGCCCAGATCGTCGGCACAAAGGCGGTGCTGGACGCGGGCGATGCCGCCATGGTGGCCGGATTCCTGATCAACAAATTCCGCGGCGATCCGCGTCTGTTTGATGATGGCTATGCCCAGATCTTGCAGCGCAGCGGATGGGCCGGTTTTGGTGTCCTGCCTTGGTTCGCGCAAGCGCATCTGCTTCCGGCCGAGGATGCGCTCGATATCTCCAGCGGTCCGCGACGGGCCGGGGCGGTGAAGATCGCCTGTCTGCAATTCTCGCGCATCGCCAATTTTGACGATCTGGACCCTTTGGCCGCCGAACCGGGGGTAGAGGTGGTGATGGTGCGGCCCGGTCAGGCCATTCCGGGCGACGCCGCGCTGGTGATCCTGCCGGGGTCGAAATCGACGCGTGGCGATCTGGCCTTTCTGCGCGCGCAGGGCTGGGACATTGATCTGCGCGCCCATCACCGGCGCGGCGGGCGGATCCTGGGTGTTTGCGGCGGGTATCAGATGCTGGGCCAAACGGTCGCGGACCCGGACGGCATCGAGGGCTTGCCCGGCAGCGACCCCGGCCTTGGCCTGTTGCAGGTCGAAACCCGGATGCGCGCCGACAAACGCCTGACCCTGTCCGAAGCGGTCCATGTCGCCAGCGGCCTGCCCCTGCGCGGTTATGAAATCCATATCGGGGTGACCGAAGGCGCCGACCGAGCGCGGCCCTTTGCCATGCTGGCTGGGCGGGGAGAAGGCGCGATCTCGGTCGATGGGCTGGTAGAGGGCAGCTATCTGCACGGTATGTTTGCCGAGGATGCCTTTCGCAGCGCCTATCTGCGGGGGCTGGGCGTGGCCCCCTCTGGCACCAATTATGACGCTGGGGTCGAGGCAGCGCTGGACGCCCTCGCCGCCCATCTGGAGTCGCATCTGGACGTGGCCGGGTTGTTGGCGCTGGCAAGGTAGCGGCGGGGGTTTCGCCACTTTTTCGCAATAAATACTGCTAAAGCAAAGGCTTGTCAGGGATACTCGCGCCCGATTACGCCTTTGGTGCAGCGACCAGTGCTGCCTCCAGCCGTGTCCATTCGGACTCCGCTCCGGGCAGGCCAAGGCGAATCCAGGTCGGGGAATAGGGGAAGATCCGGCTCCAGATCCGGGCTTGCGCCAGATGGGTCTGCGCAGCCCCCGCGTCGGGCGTGGAATAGGTGCGAAACAGATGTGCGCCGCCGACCAGCGGCCAGCCC
>JANNBI010000407.1:0-7543 GCA_031385345.1 Paracoccaceae bacterium
ATGAAGCGCTGGCCACCGACCTTTTGGCGCAACTGAACGCCGGGGCCGATTTCGCCACCCTCGCCGCCGAAAACTCGTCCGACGGCTCCGCGCAAGCGGGCGGCGATCTGGGCTGGTTCGGCCTTGGCATGATGGTCGAACCGTTTGAAACGGCCGTCGTCGCCGCCGAAGTGGGCAAGGTGACCGGTCCGGTGCAGACCGAATTTGGCTATCATCTGATCCTTGTCACCGAAACCCGCAATTCCGAAAAGCCGCCGCTTGACACCGTCCGCGCCACGCTGGAGGCCGAGGTGCAGCGCGCCGCGGTTCTGGCCAAGGTGCAAGACATGGTCGCCGGTGCCGCCGTCACCAAGGCCGAGGTCACGATCGACCCCGCGCTGTTGAAAGACAGCGCCCTACTCGACAAGTAACCCACAGCAAGAGGGCGGATTATGGCCAAGAAAGACTGGAAAGCCAAAGCCAAGGCTGCACGGGCGGCCCTGAAGTCGTCCCGCGCCGCGGCGCTGATCCCCGGGAAAAAGACCAAACCGGTCTCGCCCCTTGCCCCCGCCGCCTTTCCGGCCCTGCCCCGCATCGCCGGGGTCGAATTCGCCGCTGTCGAGGCTGGCGTTCGCTATCCCAACCGCAAGGATGTGATGCTGGTCCGCCTTGCCCCCGGCACCGCCATCGCCGGCGCTTTCACCCGCTCCTCCACCCGTTCGGGCTGCGTGCGCGACTGCCAGACCAAACTGGCGATCAAGGCACCGGCGAACACCGGGGCGGCGATCATCGTGAACTCTGGCAATTCCAACGCCTTCACCGGCGCCATCGGGGACAAGGCCGTGGCCGAGGTGACCGGCGCGGTCGCCGCCGCCCTTGGCCTGCCGCTCGCCCGCGTGTTTTCCTCCTCCACCGGCGTCATTGGCGAACCCCTTCCATATGACCGCATCACCGCCAAGGTTGCCGACCTGACCGCCGCCCTGCGCGACGACGCGATTGAGATGGCCGCCCATGCCATGATGACCACCGACACCTTCCCCAAAGGCGCCTCGGCCACGGTGCAGGGTGACGGCGGGTTGATCCAGATCGCGGGCATTGCCAAAGGCTCGGGCATGATCGCGCCGGATATGGCCACGATGCTGGTCTATCTGTTCACCGATGCCAAAATCACCCCGTCCGCCCTGCAAAAGATACTGTCGCGCAATGTCGATGCCACCTTCAATTCGATCACCGTTGACAGTGACACCTCAACTTCGGACACGCTTTTGCTGGCCGCCACCGGCCAATCCGCCGCCGCCCCGGTCACCGGTGCCGTCGCCAAAGCATTCGAGGCGGCGTTGACCGAGGTCATGCTCTCCCTCGCCCATCAGGTCGTGCGCGACGGCGAAGGCGCCACCAAATTCGTCGAGATCCGCGTCTCCGGCGCCGCCAGCGACACCGACGCCCAGCGCGTCGCCTTCGCCATCGCCAATTCGCCCCTCGTGAAAACCGCCGTCGCCGGTCAGGATCCGAACTGGGGCCGCATCGTCGCCGCCATCGGTAAATCCGGGGCCGAAGCGGATCGCGACAAGCTGACCATAAAGTTCGGGGATATTCTGGTGGCCGAAAACGGCTGGCGCAGCCCGTCCTATGTCGAAGATGCCGGTGCCGCCTATATGCAGCGCTCCGATCTGGTCATCGGCGTCGATCTGGGCCTTGGCCGCGCCAAACGCTCGGTCTGGACCTGCGATCTGACCAGCCGCTACATCGAAATCAACGCCGACTACCGGTCTTGATTTCATCTTGATCCAAATATTCCCACAGGGGGAAAGTTGAATTCCCTTTGGAATTCAACTTCGGGGGGTGTGAAACCCCCCGGCCATCAGCCCCGCGCGGAGCGTCAAAATGAAAATCCTGCTCGTCACCGCCGTCGCCCTGATTGACCCCGAAGGCCGGGTGCTGCTGGCGAAACGTCCGCCCGGCAAATCTCTGGCCGGTCTGTGGGAATTTCCCGGCGGCAAGGTTGATCCGGGCGAGACTCCGGAACAGGCCCTGATCCGCGAATTGCACGAAGAACTGGGCATCGACACATGGAAATCCTGCCTGGCACCGCTGACCTTTGCCAGCCATTCCTACGAAGATTTTCACCTGCTGATGCCGCTTTTTGCCTGCCGCCGCTGGGACGGCATTGCCACCGGGCGCGAAGGTCAGGCACTGGCCTGGGTCCGCCCCAACCAATTGCGCGACTATCCCATGCCCCCCGCCGACCTGCCCTTGATCCCCATCCTGCGCGATTGGCTGTAACTGTTCGCAAATCGGCGTGTTTTTTTGCGATTGTGTCAAATTTTTGATGGTTTCTTAACAATTGCGCCGATAGGTTGAATGGATGAAGCAACGCTGATTGAGGGATTAGCCATGCTACGTACGATTACAATTGGAAGTTGTGTTTCGATTCAAGGGCTTGTCGTGGCACATTTGCCCGATGGCCGCATAACGATTCGCGTGGATGACCGCACTTACACCGGATTTCCCGTCACGCCGCGAATCGCTGCCTGAACATTACGACCCGCCCAAGCAAAAGGCCGGCCCTTTCGGGTCGGCCTTTGTGGTTTAAACCGGGGCGCCAGCGGGCGCCCCAGATAAGCCCGTGGTTTAGGCCAGCGAGCGCTGAATTTCCTCGCGCTCAAAGATTTCGATAACATCGCCTTCGCGCACATCTTCATAGCGCTCAAACGCCATGCCGCATTCCTGACCCGAGATCACTTCCTTGACCTCATCCTTGAAGCGTTTCAGCGTTTTCAGCGTGCCTTCATGGATCACCACGTTGTCGCGCAACAAGCGCACCCCTGCCGACCGGCGGGCAATACCCTCGGTCACCAGACAGCCCGCCACATTGCCCGCGCCGGTGATCTTGAACACCTGCAGGATCTTGGCATAGCCGATGAAGTTCTCGCGCACTTCGGCCTTCAACAGACCCGACGCAGCCTGCTTGATATCGTCCAGCAGATCGTAAATCACCGAATAATACCGGATCTCCACGCCTTTTTGCTGGGCCGAATTGCGCGCCGTCGCGTTGGCCCGCACGTTGAAACCCAGGATCGGCGCATTGGACGCCTCGGCCAGGGTCACATCCGAATCGGTGATCGCGCCGACGCCGTAATGCAGGATCCGCACCCGGACCTCGTCGTTGCCGACCTTTTCCAGCGCCTGCACGATCGCCTCGGCCGAGCCTTGAACATCGGCCTTCACCAGCACCGGAAGCTCCGACACCGCCTTGTCCGACTTGGCCTTGGCCATCAACTGCTCCAGCGTGGTGGCAGCCCCGACCGCGGCGCGCTTGTCCTTGGTGGTCTTCTCGCGGTAGGCGGCGATTTCGCGCGCCTGCGCTTCGGTGTCCACCACGTTCAGCGTGTCACCGGCGGACGGTGTGCCCGACAGACCCAGAACCTCTACCGGGACGGAGGGGCCAGCTTCGGCCACCGTCTCGCCACGGTCATTGATCAGCGCGCGCACCTTGCCCCACTGCTGACCGACGACAAAGATGTCGCCCTTCCGCAGCGTGCCGTTCTGCACCAGAACCGTCGCAACCGGACCCCGGCCCACGTCCAGCTTCGCCTCGATCACGGCGGCCTGGGCCGCGCGGTTCGGGTTGGCTTTCAGTTCCAGAATCTCGGCCTGAAGGGCAATCGCCTCCAGCAGAGTGTCGATCCCAAGGCCGGTCTTGGCCGAAACCTCCACATCCTGCACATCGCCCGACATTGCCTCTACGACAATCTCGTGCTGCAACAGATCGGTCCGCACCTTGGTCGCATCCGCGCCGTGCTTGTCCATCTTGTTGATGGCAATGATCAGCGGCACCTTGGCGGCCTTGGCGTGATTGATCGCTTCAATCGTCTGCGGCATCACGGCGTCATCCGCCGCAACCACCAGCACCACGATATCCGTGACCTGCGCACCCCGGGCCCGCATCGAGGTGAAGGCCGCGTGACCCGGCGTGTCCAGGAAGGACACCAAGGAGCCATTGGGCGTTTTCACCTGATAGGCGCCGATATGCTGGGTAATGCCCCCGGCCTCGCCCGACACGACATGCGTCTTGCGGATCGCGTCCAGAAGCGAGGTCTTGCCGTGATCGACATGGCCCATGATCGTGACGATCGGTGGCCGGGTGATCAGGTTTTCCTGCGCATCCACCACCGTATCGATCACCTGTTCCACGTCCGCATCGGAAACCCGCACGGTCTTGTGGCCAAATTCCTCGATCAGCAGTTCGGCGGTGTCGGCGTCGATGGTTTGGTTCATCGTCACCATCATGCCCATCTTCATCAGCGACTTGACCAGATCGGCAGCCCGTTCGGCCATCCGGTTCGCCAATTCGCTGACCACCAAGGTTTCCGGCAGCTGCACATCGCGCACCTGCGTTTAGGGTTTGGCCATACTGACCCTCGCCGTGGCGCGGGCACGGTCCTGCTTGCGCTTCATCGCGGCGAGTGAGCGTTGACGCCCGCCTTCATCCGCCGTGGCATCCGACAGTGTCAGCTTGCCCGACCGGCGACCTTCGTCACCCTTGGCCTTGCCGCGATCACGCTCGGCGTCACGTTCCCGCTCGGTCTTGCGCGGGGCAAGGCCGGGCTTGGCCGCGACCGGCGCATTGCTGCGGTCATCGGCGGCAGGCGTGGCAGCGCCACCGCCAGCCGGACGCGAGGTGCGACTTGCACCAGCCGTCTTGGCGGCGGTTGCAGGCTCGGCCGGGGCCGGGGCTGCGGGTTGGCGACGCTGGGTGCCCAGAACATCGGCCTTGCGCGTCACGGCCCGGTTGGCCGCCTCGGTCGCGGCTTCGGCCTTGACCCGCTCATCTTCTTCAATCTTGGCGCGGGCGGCAGCTTCGCGCTGACGCTCTTCGCGCTCTTTCAGCTCATTCGCTTCGCGCTTGCGCTGACGCTCTTCCTCGCGGGATTTTTCATCGGCCAGACGCTTGGCAGCGTCGTCCTGCTCCCGCGCGCGGGCCACTTTCAGCGCCGAAAGACGACGCTCCATCTCTGCATCGGAAATGCCTGCCGGGCGGCGCGAGGTGTCGCTGACCGCTGCTGCAACAGCGCTCCCCGCTGTGCCAGTGGCGGGCGAACCCACCGCAGGTTTCGCCGTTGGTGTTGGCACAACCACGCGCTTGCGCTTGGTTTCCACCACCACGGCATGCGTGCGGCCATGCGAGAAGCTTTGCTTCACCGACCCCGAACGCGTACCTGCCCCAAGTCCCAGGGGTTTTTTACCGTCTGTATCGCTCATACGTCCTTCGTATCCTTCCCGGCAGACCTTCTGCCGACCCGCTTTACCGTCATGCCACGCACGCCAGAAAGCCTTGCGGCTTCCTCTACAACACGCGTTGTGAGTCGACCAGCCGCAAGCGCGGCGTGTATCGCACGTTCCCGACCGAATGCCAAACCCAATTCCCCCGCGGTCAGGCAGCCAATCAGGCTGTCCGGACCGTCCGGCGGATAAAGTTTGTCTTTGCCCCGTTCGGACCCGTCAGAGGCTTGAATCAACACCTCTGCCTTGTCTTTATTCAGCCAATCCTTGACCTTCTCAAATCCGCAGATCGCATCACCGGCCTTGCGCGCCATCGAAATGTAATCCGCCACCCGACGGGCAAGCTGGGTTTCAATCAGCAGGACCAAATTGTCGGGCAGGGTGACGGGTTGCTTTGCCGCGCGGGCGAACAGGCCCTTTGTGCCTGCCTTCTCCAGCGCGTCTTTGCTTGCTGTCACATAGATTCCGCGCCCCGGCAAGCGGCCAAGCACATCGGGCACCATCATGCCCTCCGGCGAAAGGCAAAACCGGATCAACCCCGCTTTTGGCTGGCTTTCCCCGGTAACGATACATTTTCGTTCTGGGTCGTCTTGCATATGATCCCGTCCGCCGCGTGTCAGGGCGATACTCCGAGGCCTGAGATCAGGCCCCGGCCTCCTCGTCGGTGTCATCGGCGGGCTCTTCGGCCGGGGTCATCTCGGTCGGATCGACCCAGCCCAGCATCACCCGCGCGGTCATCACCAGATGTTGCGCTTCTTCCAGGCTCATGTCGAATTTCTCCAGCACGCCCTCGTCCTTTTTGCGCTGACCATTTTCCGTGGTCCAGCCGCCTGCCAATTCCCAATCGGCGCAGGTTGCGAAATCTTCCAGGGTCTTGACCCCATCCTTGCCCAAGGCTTCCAGCATTTGCGGCGTCAGACCTTCAAACTCGACCAGACTATCCTCGACACCCAAAGCGCGGGCGGCTTCAAGGGCCTTGCGGTTCAGCTCTTCCAGATAGTCGCGGGCGCGGGCCTGCAATTCGCCGGCCGTGCCTTCGTCGAACCCGTCGATGGAGGTCAACTCGTCCAGATCGACATAAGCGACCTCTTCAAGATTGGTGAACCCTTCGGCCACCAGCAGTTGCGCCATCATCTCGTCCACATCAAGCGTGTCCATGAACAGCTTGGTCCGCTCGGCAAATTCGGCCTGACGGCGGGCGGATTCGTCGGATTCGGTAACGATGTCGATGTCCAGACCGGTCAGCTGGCTGGCCAGACGCACGTTCTGGCCCCGGCGGCCGATGGCCAGCGACAGCTGCTCATCGGGAACCACGACCTCGATCTTGCCACCTTCCTCGTCGATCACGACCTTGGACACTTCGGCAGGCTGCAAAGCGTTCACAAGGAAGGTCGCCTGATCCTGATTCCACGGAATGATGTCGATCTTTTCGCCCTGCAATTCGTTGACAACAGCCTGCACACGGCTGCCGCGCATACCCACGCAGGCCCCGACCGGATCGATGGAGTTGTCAAAGCTGATCACGGCAATCTTTGCGCGCGAACCCGGATCTCGGGCCACGGCCTTGATCTCGATGATGCCGTCATAGATTTCCGGCACTTCCATCTTGAACAATTCGGCCATGAACTGCGGATCGGTCCGCGACAGGAAAACCTGCGGACCACGGGCCTCGCGGCGCACGTCCTTGATATAGCAGCGGATGCGGTCATTCGGGCGGTACGCCTCGCGTCCGATCTTTTCGTTGCGGCGCAGAATCGCTTCGCCCCGACCGATATCGACGATCAGGTTGCCATATTCCTCGCGCTTGACCACCCCGTTGATGATCGTGCCCTTGCGGTCACGGAATTCTTCATACTGACGATCACGCTCGGCTTCACGGACCTTTTGCAGGATCACCTGCTTGGCCGATTGCGCAGCAATCCGGCCCAGATCGACCGGCGGCACATCATCGACAATCTCGTCACCGATCTGCGGATCGGCAAGGTATCCCTTGGCCTGCTTGACGGTCAGCTGCGCATGGTGGTTTTCCACCGCGTCATCTTCAACCACGGTGCGGATGCGCGCAAAGGTCGCCCGCCCGGTTTTCCGGTCAATCTTCACGCGGATATCCATCTCCGCGCCGTAGCGCGACTTGGCGGCGCGGGCGAGGCTGTCTTCCATCGCCTGGATCACCAGTTCGGGGTCGATCATCTTTTCGCGGGCCACGGCCTCTGCGGTTTGCAACAGTTCAAGCTGGTTGGCAGATGTAATCGCCATTGGGTCTCTCCCGGCCTAGTGCTTC
>JANNBI010000417.1:0-3150 GCA_031385345.1 Paracoccaceae bacterium
ACCGCCGACAGCGGCACCACCTATACCGCCGATGCGGTGATCCTTGCCACCGGGGCGCAGGCCAAATGGCTGGGCATCCCGTCGGAAGAAAAGTTCAAGGGCTTTGGCGTGTCGGCCTGTGCGACCTGCGACGGGTTTTTCTATCGCGGCAAAGAGGTGGTGGTGATCGGCGGCGGCAATACGGCGGTCGAAGAGGCGCTGTTCCTGACCAATTTCGCCACCAAGGTCACGCTGATCCACCGCCGCGATACCCTGCGCGCCGAAAAGATCATGCAGGACCGCCTGTTCAAGCATCCCAAGATCGAAATGCTGTGGAATTGTGAAGTGACCGAGGTTTTGGGGACCGACGCTCCGACCTCTGTCACCGCCGTGCGCACCCGCAATCTGCTGACCGGTGAGGTCAAGGATGTGCCCTGCCACGGATTTTTCGTCGCCATCGGCCATGCGCCAGCGTCTGAACTGGTGAAGGATCAGTTGCCGCTGCACAACGGCGGCTATGTTCAGGTCGAAGCCGGCACCACCCGCACCGCAATTCCCGGCGTCTTTGCGGCGGGGGATCTGACCGACCATGTCTATCGCCAAGCGGTGACAAGCGCCGGGATGGGCTGCATGGCGGCGCTGGACGCCGAACGCTTTCTGGCCGGACAATGATCGTCTGACAGGCTGCGCCGTCCGGTGGTCCTGTCCCCGGACGGCAATGCTTTGGCGAACGCTGTTCCAGCCCATCGCCGCATCCGGGCATTTCCGCCCTTTTCTGGCGAAACCGGCGGAATTTGCCTGCTTTCGCTTGATATTCTGCGCCAAACGGGGCAATTGACGCGCGCAACCGGCGGGACCGAACCTCGTGCGGATTTGGCAATTAAAGCGAGCACGCCCATGACCCTTTCGAACCACACTCCGATCCCGGAGCTTTACGTATCCGCCGATACCGCCGAACAATTGAAACATGCTGCGGGCGCTTTGCCGTCCTGGGACATGTCGCCGCGTCAGGTCTGCGATCTTGAATTGCTGATGAACGGCGGATTTCACCCGTTGAAGGGCTTCCATTCCGAAGCCGATTACATTGGCGTCGTGGAAAACATGCGCACGGCGGATGGCACCTTGTGGCCGATCCCGATCACACTGGATGTGTCCGAAAAATTTGCCGAGGGCGTGACGCCGGGGGCCGAGATTGCCCTGCGCGACGCCGAAGGTGTGATCCTGGCGATCATGACGGTGACCGACAAATATCTGCCCAACAAACCGCGTGAGGCCGAGATGGTCTTTGGCGCCGATGATCTGGCGCATCCGGCGGTGAATTACCTGCACAACACGGCGGGCAAAGTCTATCTGGGCGGCCCGGTGAAGGGGCTGCAAACCCCGGTGCATTACGATTTCCGCTCTCGTCGGGACACGCCGAACGAATTGCGCGCGTTCTTCAAAAAAGTCGGCTGGTCCAAGGTCGTGGCCTTTCAGACCCGCAACCCTCTGCACCGCGCGCATCAGGAACTGACGTTCCGCGCTGCCAAGGAAGCCCAGGCGAACCTGCTGATTCATCCGGTCGTCGGCATGACAAAGCCCGGCGATGTGGACCATTTCACCCGCGTGCGCTGCTATGAGGCGGTGATCGACAAATACCCGGCCTCGACCACCACGATGAGCCTTCTTAACCTTGCCATGCGCATGGCTGGCCCGCGTGAGGCGGTCTGGCACGGCCTGATCCGCAAGAACCACGGCGTGACGCACTTCATCGTCGGGCGTGACCATGCCGGTCCGGGCAAGAACAGCGCGGGCAAGGATTTTTATGGCCCCTATGACGCCCAGACCCTGTTCAAAGAACACGAAGCCGAGATCGGCGTGACCATGGTTGACTTCAAGCACATGGTCTATGTGCAGGAACGCAATCAGTATTATCCCGCCAACGAGGTTCCCGAAGGTTGCACGGTTCTGGACATTTCCGGAACCGAACTGCGCCGCCGGTTGCGCGAAGGTCTGGACATTCCGGAATGGTTTTCGTTCCCCGAGGTCGTGGTACAACTGCGCAAGACTTCTCCGGCGCGCGACAAGCAGGGCTTTACGGTGTTCTTCACCGGGCTGTCCGGGTCGGGCAAATCGACGATTGCCAATGCGCTGATGGTGAAACTGATGGAAATGGGCGGCCGTCCGGTCACGCTGTTGGACGGCGATGTGGTGCGCAAGCATCTGTCAAGCGAGCTTGGCTTTTCCAAGGACCACCGCGACATCAACATCCGCCGCATCGGCTATGTTGCGTCGGAAATCACCAAGAACGGCGGCATCGCGATCTGCGCGCCGATCGCGCCTTATACCGCCACCCGCCGCGCCGTGCGTGAGATGATCGAATCCTACGGGGCCTTCATCGAAACCCATGTCGCCACCACGGTAGAGGAATGCGAAAAGCGCGACCGCAAGGGCCTGTACAAGTTGGCGCGTGAGGGCAAGATCAAGGAATTCACCGGGATTTCAGACCCCTACGAAGCCCCGACAAATGCCGAACTGGTGATTGAAACCGAAGGCGTGGATGTGGACAGCTGCGCGCATCAGGTGATCCTGAAGCTGGAATCGATGGGTCTGATCAAGGCCTGATCACCCGGCTTGCCGATCCCAAACCAAAAGGCCGCCCCAATCGGGCGGCCTTCTTTATCTCCGTTCCCAAAGGTGCCGGGCGGTCTAATGCACGGAAACCGGGGCCATGTCATGTTCCCGCGCCAGCGAAAACGCCAGCTTGCGGTCGGCCACCAGCGCCAGCGTCATGCCGTTGGACCGGTGGACCGAATAAACCACGGTCAGATCGCCCATTTGTTCGCGCACCTCATCCGGCAGGGTATCAACCTGAACCGGGCGGACATAGACGATGCCCTTGTCGTCCTGCGGAAGGCCGTTGAATCGTTTGTCCATCATAAGCTCCTATTTGCGGCCGATACGGATGGTCTGCACGACGGTTTCAGGAATGGACCGGTGCAGGTCGATGTTCAAAAGGCCGTGGTCCAGACTGGCGCCCGCCACTTCGACCCCGTCGGCCAAAACAAAGCTGCGCTGAAAAGCCCGCGCGGCAATGCCCCGGTGCAGAAAAACCCGCTCGCCCGGATCTTCGGGATGCCGGCCGCGCACGACCAGCTGGCGGTCCTCGACCGTGATGGCCAAATCCTCGTC
>JANNBI010000477.1:0-3917 GCA_031385345.1 Paracoccaceae bacterium
CAGTTGTCCCTCAAAAAACTCCGCCCGCCGCCCGGCATACGCCAGCGTCGCCAGCGCCGAGATCAGCGGCGCATCGCCCATCCGCTGCCCATATCGGCTTTCCAGCCCCCAGATCGCGGTGACAATCTGCGGCTGCACGCCATAAGCGCCCTCTATCTGCGCCAAAAGCCCGGCGCGCGATGCATATTCCGCCCGCCCCTGCGACACCCGGTCCGGGGCGGTGGCGATGGCCAGATAATCCTCGGTCGTGCGGGTAAATTCGGTCTGGTTTTCCGATTTTTCGATCACATCGGGCAAAAACCCTGCCCGCATCAACAGCGATTGCGACGGCCCCGACACGCCCCGCGCCGCCGCCCGCCCCTGCATTCCCGCCAGCCAAGCGTCAAAGCCCGGATTCTGCACCGCAGGCCAGCTTTGCGCCGCCACCGGTCCGGCCCCGCCGCCCCCCGCACAGGCCGACACCATAGCCAGCGCCATCCCCGAAATCACCACGCGCCGCGACACCACCATCTGCACCCCTTATCCGCATCCGCCCCCATGCTACCCCATCCGCCCCCCCCCTGCGAGACGCGGATTTGCCCTGCGCAAACCCCCGCCATTGCACCCCATAGCTTGGATGGTGTAAGGTCGGACAAGCTAAATATAGACCCGATCACGGGCAGCCGAGGACAGATGACCGACACGCCGGACGACACCGAAAACAAAGACGACGCCGCCCCGCGCAACCCCCACACCGGGCCGCAAATCGACATCACAACCGAGATGAAGACGGCCTATCTTGACTATGCCATGTCGGTCATCGTCTCACGCGCGATCCCCGATCTGCGCGACGGTTTGAAACCGGTCCACCGGCGCATCTTGTTCGCGATGCACGAAACCAGCAACACCCATGACAAATCCTACCGAAAATCGGCGCGTCCCGTGGGCGATACGATGGGCAAATACCACCCGCATGGCGACAGTGCGATCTATGACGCGCTTGTGCGCATGGCGCAGCCGTTTTCCATGTCGCTTAAACTCTTGGATGGTCAGGGCAATTTCGGATCCATGGACGGCGATAACGCCGCCGCCATGCGCTATACCGAAGTTCGGATGGACAAACCCGCCGCCTTCCTTTTGGCGGATATCGAAAAAGACACCGTTGATTTTCAAGACAATTATGACGGCAAAGACCGCGAACCCACGGTCCTGCCCGCCCGCTATCCCAATATGCTGGTCAACGGCGCCGAAGGCATCGCGGTCGGCATGGCCACCCGCATTCCGCCCCATAATCTGGGCGAGGTGATTGACGGCGCACTGGCCTTGATCGCCAATCCCGACCTGTCAACCGAGGCGCTGATCGACATCATTCCCGCCCCCGATTTTCCGACAGGGGCTACGATTCTGGGCCGATCCGGCGCGCGCAAAGCCTATCTTGAAGGCCGCGGCAGCGTCATCATCCGCGCCAAGACCCATATCGAGGAAATCCGCAAAGACCGCTACGCCATTGTCGTGGACGAGGTTCCCTATCAGGTCAACAAGGCCCGGATGATCGAAACCATCGCGGAACTGGTGCGCGACAAGCGGATCGAAGGCATTTCCGGCGTGGCCGACGAATCCGACCGCATCGGCGTGCGCGTGGTGATCGAGTTGAAACGCGATGCGACGGCGGATGTGGTGCTGAACCAGTTGTTCCGCTTTACCCCGCTGCAAGTGTCCTTTGCCTGCAACATGCTGGCGTTGAACGGTGGGCGTCCCGAAACCCTTACCTTGCGCGATTTCCTTAGCAATTTCCTGATATTCCGCGAAGAAGTCGTCGCCCGCCGCACCGCCTTTGAACTGCGCCGCGCCCGCGAACGCAGCCATATCCTGTGCGGTCTGGCTGTGGCCGTGTCGAATGTCGATGAAATCGTGCGCACCATCCGTGCCAGCGCCGACGCCGCCGAAGCGCGCGAAAAGCTGATGACGCGGCGTTGGCCGGCGCATGATATCGTCGATTACATCAAACTGATCGACGATCCCGCCCATCCGATCAACGACGACGGCACCTATAACCTGTCCGAAGCGCAGGCCCGCGCCATTCTGGAACTGCGTCTGCAACGCCTGACCGCCCTTGGCGTCAAGGAAGTCACCGACGAACTGGAAGAACTGGCGGCCAAGATCAAGGATTACCTTGAAATCCTTGGCTCCCGTGACCGGATCATGGCAATCATCGCGGCCGAACTGACCGAGGTGAAAACCCTGTTCGCCGTGCCGCGCCGCACCGAAATCGTCGATTGGGCCGGCGATATGGAAGACGAAGACCTGATCGAGCGTGAGGATATGGTCGTCACCATCACCTCTGGCGGCTATATCAAACGCACCAATCTGGCCGAATTCCGCAGCCAGAACCGGGGCGGCAAGGGCCTGTCGTCCATGTCCACCAAGGCCGATGACGTGGTCACCACGCTGTTTGTGGCCAACACCCACACCTGGCTGTTGTTCTTCACCACCGATGGCATGGTCTATAAGCTGAAAACCTGGCGGCTGCCCTTGGCCGGACGCCAAGCCAAGGGCAAGGCGATGGTCAACATCCTGCCCATCCTTGCGGGTGTGTCGATTGCAGCCCTGATGCCCGTCGATGTGCCCGAAGAGGAAGGGGAAAACCTGCAAATCGTCTTTGCCACCTCTGACGGCGATGTGCGGCAGAACGATCTGTCCGACTTCACCAATGTCAAACGCAACGGCAAGATCGCGATGAACCTGCCCGAAGGTGTGACGCTGGTGAACGCCGCGATTGCCGACGAAAACGACGATGTGATGCTGGTGACCTCGGGGGGCCGGGCGATCCGGTTCTCGACCACCGATATCCGCGTGTTCAAATCGCGCGGATCGACCGGCGTGCGCGGCATCCGTCTGGGGGCAAGCGATACCGTGGTTTCGATGGCGATCATCCGCCATTTTGAGGCGGACCCGGCCGAGCGTGTCGCCTATCTGAAGCAACGCCGCCTGATGGCCGGCGCGGTCGAGGAAGAGGGCGAAGCCGATGACGAGGAACCGGTCGAGGCGGGCCAGTTGTCGCCCGAACGCTACGCCGAAATGTCTGCGGCCGAGGATCTGATCCTGACCATCTCTGCCTCTGGCACGGGTAAGCTGTCGTCCAGCCACGATTATCCGGTGCGCGGACGCGGCGGCATGGGTGTCAAGGCGATGGACGGCGCGATGCGCGGTGGGCCTTTGGTCGCCTCCTTCCCCGTCGATCCGTCCGATCAGATCATGCTGGCCACCTCTACCGGACAGTCGATCCGCGTGCCGGTGGATCAGATTTCCTTCCGCTCACGCTCTGCCGGTGGGGTAAAGGTGTTCAACGTCGGCGCGGATGAGGTCGTGGTTTCGGTCGCCCGCGTGGCCGAACAAAGCGACGAGGAATGACCGATGCGGCGGGGCTATTGCCCCGCCTCACCGCCCATCTGGCCGATCTTGCAGCCCTTGGCCAGACCCAGACCTACGGGGCCATGGCCAAGACGCTGGACTGCCGCATCGGCGCCCTGACCGACGCGCTGGAGCATTTGATGGAGGTGGATACCGCCGCACATCACCCCCTGCGCGCCGCCCTTCTGAACGCCCGTGGCACCACCCTGCCCGCCCCCGGTTTTTTCGCCAAGGCCGCCGAACTGGGCCATGTCATCCCCGATCCCGCCGCCTTTACCCTTTACCACCGCACAGCTCTTGCAACCAAAGCGTGACACCTGTGCATCAGTGCAGAGCCGCCCTGCGCCCCGGACTCTTCCCCCGCAGGGCATTTCGTGTCAAAATTGCACATCCCGCATAAGACGGGAAAACTGGGTTAAGGGAACGACACAATGGACCAACTTTCCAAATACGCGCCGCTGATCGCGCGCATCTTTCTTGCGGCGATGTTCATCCCCGCCGGCCTGATGAAAATGGGCGATGTCGCC
>JANNBI010000489.1:0-6126 GCA_031385345.1 Paracoccaceae bacterium
TGACCAGAATTTCAGCCCATCGGCAATCAGTGGCGCAGTGTTCATCATGAAACTTTGAAACTCATTGTCGGAAGCTATTCGAACGTGTAATCACATCGTCAGGTCAGGCCAGAAAAAGGTTTTTTTAAGGCAGGGCCGCCGGGTCGCCATCAGGTACGGCGATCTGACGTTTGGGTGTGGACGATAGTTGCGGAATCCTTTCATGACAATTCAATATGATTCTTCTTTGGCCGTGGCGGCGGATGGTCCGGCCGCGCGCGGCATTTACCGGCGTGGGCTGAAGCGGATCTTCGATCTGCTGGCCGTGCTGCTGGCGGCTCCGGTCATTGTGCCGGTGGTGATCCTGCTGGCGCTGCTGGCGGCGCTGGACGGCGGCAATCCGTTTTACTCGCAGCTGCGCATCGGACGCGGTGGCAAAAGCTTTCGCATGTGGAAGCTGCGGTCCATGGTGGTTGGCGCCGAAGCCAAGCTGGAGGCGCATCTGGCCGCCGATCCGGCCGCCCGCGCCGAATGGGACCGCGACCAGAAGCTGAAACAAGACCCCCGCATCACCGCCGCGGGTCGGATTCTGCGCAAATCGTCGCTGGATGAGCTGCCGCAGCTGTGGAACGTCGTGACCGGCGACATGAGCCTGGTCGGACCGCGCCCGATGATGCCCGATCAGCGCGTTCTGTATCCCGGCAGCGCCTATTACCGGCTGCGGCCGGGCATCACCGGCCCCTGGCAGGTGTCGCGGCGCAACGAAAGCAGCTTTGCCGACCGCGCGCTGTTTGACCGCGATTATGAACGCGATCTGTCCTTGGGCACCGATCTGCGCATGCTGGTGGCGACGGTGCGGGTGGTGTTGCACGCCACGGGCTACTAAACCCCGGGTTTAAGCCCCGGTTTTCCCCGCCGGGGTTTTTAAGCGGGCGTCCAAATCTGGTATCCAAATCGCCTGTCAAAATCTGGGCCTTGCCGCCCGCCTCACGAAAAGTCGTTTTGCTGCCCCAAGGTTGCCCATGTTTTATAACAGGGTTCCTCTCGTATTGTGAATTGAAAGCAGACCCCCATGATGCGCCACCTTGTGATTGCCAGCCTTCTGACCGCCAGCCTTGCGCTGTCCGCCTGCAAAACCTCGGAAGAAAAGGCCGAAGACTATTACCAGTCCGGCCTGACCTATCTGGAAAAGGGCGACGCCGAACGCGCGCTGCTGGAATTTCGCAATGTGTTCAAATACGACGGTTTTCACAAAGAGGCCCGGCAGACCTATGCCGATATCCTGGTCAGCCAGGGCAAAATCTCGGAAGCCTACAGCCAATATCTGCGCCTGATCGAACAATATCCCGATACCCCGGCGGTGCGCCGCACGCTGGCGGAACTGGCGGTTGAACTGGGCAATTGGGACGAGGTGGAACGTCATGGCCGCGCCGCCCTGACCCTGACCCCCAATGATCCCGCCCTGCAACCGATCCGGGTGGCGCTGGATTACCGCACCGCCGTGATCCAGCGCGACGAGGCGGCGCGCGACGCCGTGGCCGCCGAGGCGCTGGTCATGCTGAAGGATCACCCCGACAGCCTGATCCTGCGCCGCATCCGCATTGACCGGCTGATCTCCAAGGGCGGTGCTGCGCTGGCCCTGCCCGAGGTCGACGCCGCCATCGTGCTGGCCCCGGACCGGCTGGACCTGCAAATGATGCGGTTCTCCTTGCTGATGAAGCTGGACCGCATCGACGAGACCGGGGTGCAGCTGAAGGCCATGGTGCAGCAATTCCCCGACAACACCGATGTGCGCGGCGCGCTGATCAGCTGGTATATGTCGCAAAAGGATTTTGACGGCGCCGAGACGTTCCTGCGCTCTTTGGCCACCGATCCCAAAGGCCCGCCGGAACCCTATCTGGCGCTGGTGCAATTGTTGCAGACCGCGCGTGGCCGCCCGGTGGCGCTGGCCGAACTGGACCGGCTGATCACCGAAAGTGCCGGCACCTCGAATGCCGATCTGTTTGGCACCATGCGCGCCTCGCTGGTCTTTGACGAGGGCGATCATGCCACCGCGATCACGGCGGTGGAAACCATCCTGCAAAGTGCCGCCTCTTCGGATCAGACGCGCAAGATCAAGGCGATCCTGGCCCGGATGCTGGACAAAAGCCGCGCCGAGGATCCCGCCCATGGCCCCCGCGCCCGCGCCCTGATCGAAGAGGTGCTGGCCGAGGACAAGACCAATGTCGATGCGCTGAAACTGCGCGCCGCCTGGGCCATTGCCGAGGACCGCTCGGGCGATGCCATCGTCGATCTGCGCGCCGCCTTGGATCAGGCGCCGCGCGATGCGCAGGTGCTGACGCTGATGGCTTCGGCGCATGAACGCGACGGCGACACCAATCTGATGGGCGAACGTCTGGCGGCAGCGGTGGAAGTGTCGGGCGCGGCCCCGGCGGAATCCCTGCGTTATGCCCAGTTCCTGATGACCCAAGGCCGCCCGCAGGCGATGGAAACCGTGCTGACCGATGCGCGCCGGGTCAATCCGTCCAACCCGCAGATCCTGCAAGCTTTGGCGCAATATTACATCGGTCAGGGCCTTTGGGGCCGGGCCGAGGATGTGCTGGTCACCATGGCCGCCCTGCCCTTGAACACCCAAGGCCGCATGAGCGTGCAGCGCCTGCGCGCCGCCAGTCTGGCCGGACAGGACCGCATCGACGAAAGCCTTGCCATCCTGCAAGAGGGCATCTCGCCCGATACCCGCGTGGCCGCGACCCTGGCCATCGTGCAGACCCATCTGCGCGCCGGAAAACCGGTCGAGGCGCGCCGCCAGCTGGACAAGGCCCTGGCCGAAACCCCGCAAGACCCGGTGCTGCGCCTGCTGCTTGGCAATCTTGAAGCCACCGCCGGACGCACCGCCGAGGCCGAGGCGATCTGGACCACGCTGATCACCGAAGATCCGGCCTCGGAACCGCCGGTGCGGCTGCTGTACGGGCTTTATGTCACCACCGAACAGCCCGACAAGGCCGCCGCCCTGCTGGAAACCGCGCTGGCGGCCCAGCCCACCTCGACCACGCTGCGCTGGATCAAGGCCGGCGCGCTGGAAAACTCCGGCGACATCGCCGGGGCGATCGACATCTACGAGACGCTCTATCTGGAAAACAGCTCGAACATGATCGTGGCCAACAATCTGGCCAGCCTGCTGGCCAGCGGCACCCCCGATGCCGAGACGCTGGCGCGGGCCGAACGCATCTCGCGGCGGCTGCGCGAACAGACCCTGCCGGCCTATCAGGACACCTATGGCTGGATCGCGCTTCTGACCGGCGATACCGCCGTGGCGCTGCCCGCCCTGCAAAAGGCCGCCGAGGGCCTGCCCAAGGATCCCGTGACCCAGTATCATCTGGGCGTGGCTTATGACCGCTCCGGCAAGTCGGCCGAGGCGCAGGTGCAGTATCAGCTGGCGCTGGATCTGGCCGGTCCCGACAGCATCCTGCCCCAGATGGCCGAGGCCCGCGCCGCCCTGGACCGCCTGAAAGCCGCGCCATGAAGGGTGCCCGGATCGGTATCCAACTTGGTACCGGGATCGGAACCCAAAACCTGACCGGGGGTTACACCGCATGGCGCAGCCCCCCTTGGGCCGCCAAGGCCCTGACAAAATTGACCGATGTGTGGCTTTGGGGGCACGGCGGGTTCCGGCCAAGGGGTCAGCCAGCCCTGCCGGGGGGGTTTGCCCTTTCGCCGCCCGGCTTTGCCCTTTACGCTGCGGCGTTGAAACCCGACGGGTCGGCACCCGCCCAGATGCGCCGCCAGACCCCCAGAGGAGACCCTGTGATGAAGACCTTTCTTGCCACCCTTGGCGCCGCGCTGCTGCTGGCCCTGACGCTTTCCTTGTCCATGGGCCTGCCCGCCCAGGCCGACAGCTACAATCTGCGCGCCGGTGACACGCTGAAGATCGAGGTTCTGGAAGATCCCTCGATCAACCGCTCGGTGCTGGTGGCCCCCGATGGCCGCGTCACCGTTCCGGGGGCCGGGTCGATCCAGGCCTCGGGGCGCACCGTGGAACAGGTCGCCGCCGCCCTAAGCGCCGCCCTTGCCCCGGGCTTTGCCACCACGCCGACGATCTATGTCTCGCTGGAACGTCAGGCCGACCGCGTCGCCAGCACCGGCGGTCCTGCCAAGGTCGCCACCATCGCGGTCTATGTCATGGGCGAGGCCGCCAAACCCGGCAAGCTGGAGGTTGCCCCCGGCACCAGCGTCTTGCAGCTGTTTGCTGAAATGGGCGGCTTTTCCAAATTCGCCGCCACCAAGCGGCTGCAACTGCGCCGCGACGGCCAGACCTATCCGCTGAACTATGACGCGATCGAGGCCGGAACCTCGGATGCCGGGGCCACCACCTTGCAGGCGGGCGATGTTCTGGTCATCCCGCAACGCCGGCTGTTCGAATAAGCGTCATCTGACGACCATCGCCCGGTCCTTGGGGACCAATCTCGCCTGGGGGGGCGTCCTGAATGACCGATCTGCGCAACTTGCAACCCCTGCGCCGCCCCCTGACCGGGGCGGTGCTGGTGGTTATGGCCTCCCTGCCCGCCCTAAGCGCCCTGGCGCAGGACGACAGCAGCGGTCTGGCCGGGCCGCGGCTGGATTTCACCCTGGGCTTCAGCCTGTCGGGCAATGACAATCCCGATCTGTTTCCCGCCGCCTTTGCCGATCCCGAAACCACCGCCAGCCTGTCGCTGGGCTTTGCGCTGATCACCGAAACCGCGCTGTCGCGGCTTAGTTTTTCCGGCAGCGGCGCGCTGCGCTTCAGCGATGACGGCGGCACCAGCGGCGCGCTGGTCAATCCCTCGCTGGGGCTGGCCTGGGATTACGGCGTCAAGAACTCCAGCCTGTCGTTTTCCGCGCTGCACAGTGACACCGATCTGGCCACCCAATCCGCCACCGCCGCCGATTTCGGCCCCGGCCACCGGCTGACCGATGCCGTCACCGCCGAGATCGCTTTGGGCAAGGTCGCCCCCTTTGGTGCCACCCTGCGCGCCGAGGCCGAGCAGACCGATTACCGCGACGCCGACCCCAGCCTGACCGACCGCAAATCCGCCAGTCTGGGTCTGGATCTGCGCGCCGATGTCTTTGATGTCTGGCAGGTCAATCTGGGGCTTACGGCCTCGGCTTTTCAGACTGTCGGGGGCCTGCGGCGTGACACCTACGGCGCCACGGCGGGGGTGACCTATCTGCGGGCGCGCAGCACCACCGGGCTGTCCTTCGGGCTGACCGACACGCCCGAGGGAGACCGCCAAAGCCTGTCGCTTGATCATCAGCTGGACTTGCCCAGCGGCAGCCTGTCCTTTGGCCTGTCCGGCGCGCGCGGCGTGACCGGGGCCGACAACCTGACCGGCTCTTTCGGCTGGACGCAGGATTATGCCAAGGGCACGCTGACGCTGGATCTGTCGCGGGCGCTGGTCTCCTCCTCCACCTCGGATGCCGAGACGCTGGAAAGCCTGGCCTCGCTGCAATGGACGCAAGACGTCACGCGGACCGGATCCTTGCTGCTAGGCCTGTCCTATGCCGATGAGGCGCCGACCAGCGGTGCTGCCGCCACCACCACCGCCCAGATCGCCGCCACCTGGACCGAAGAGATCGGCCAGGACTGGGTGATGAACTTTGGCCTGACCCATGCCCGCCGCGACACCGGCAGCTTTGACGGCCAGTCCAACCTGATCTCCCTCGGCCTCAGCCGCGATTTCAGCCTGCGGTTTTAAGGCCCGAAGATGGCGCGCAACGGCAGCCTAGACCTCGCCCGCCTCCTCGCCGCCTTCGGGATCCTGGTGTTTCATGCCGGGGTGCCGGTCCTGGGGCCGATCGGCCATGCCGGATTGCCGTTCTTTTTGATGGTTCTGGTGCTTCTGGGCCTGCCTGCCGCCAAGGCTGTGATCCGAAAGGAAGCCGGGTTCCGCCGCTATGCCGCCAACCGGGCGGCGCGGCTGTTGGGGCCTTGGGTGCTGTGGTCGGCGGTCTACGGCGCGCTGAAACTGGCCGAGGTGGTCCTGACCGGACGCAACCTGACCACCGAGTTTCGCCCCTGGATGCTGCTGACCGGCCCGGCGCTGCATCTGTGGTTTCTGCCCTTTGCCTTTGGGATCTCGCTGATCCTGCCGGCGCTGGCCCGTCTGGCCG
>JANNBI010000487.1:0-5115 GCA_031385345.1 Paracoccaceae bacterium
GGCGTTTCGCGGATATGCACATGCTGATCCGGGCTTTCGGACACCCCCCCACCAATGATGGTAAAGTTTTCCTTTTGATCCGAGCCGGGCGTATGGGCGTCGATAAAGGCGGTCTTGCAGGGGCGCAACTCGCCATAGCGAACGATGCGCGCATCCATTTCAGCCATTGTCAGGGTGGGGGCGGTCATGTGGCACCTTTATTGTTGGTCAGTTTCGGTCAGTCAGCGGTCCAGCCGCCATCGACAAGAAGCGAAGTTCCCGTGATCAGACTTGCCGCGTCCGACGCAAGGAAGGCCACCGCGCCCATGATGTCGGTCACCTCGCCCACGCGGCCAAGTTTGATCTTGGACGCGATCCAGGCGGCGCGTTCGCGATCGGCAAAGGTCTGCTCGGTCAAAGAGGTGCGGATGAAGGTCGGGGCGATGGTGTTGACGCGAATGCCATGCGGACCCCATTCGATCGCCATGGATTTAGTCATACCCTCAACCGCGTGTTTGGTGGCCGAATAAACGGCCCGGTCAATGCCGCCGACATGGGCCATCTGGCTGGAGATGTTGATAAGGCTTCCCGGCTTGCCCTCGGCAATCAGACGCGCCGCGATGGTGCGGGTCAGGAAAAAGGCGGCGCGGAAATTCAGGGCGGCGGCGGCGTCGAAATCGTCGGGCCGGGTCTGGATCGCGGGCGAGTGCCGCGCCAATCCGGCAGAATTGACCAGAATATCAAAGGCGGGCAGGGCGGACAGGGCTGCTTCGGTTGCGGCAATGTCGGTGATGTCCAGGGTCAAGGTCGTCGCCTGCATCCCGGTCGCGGCCATTTCGGCGGCTAGGGCCTGCAATTCCGCCCCACGCCGCGCGCAAAGCGTCACTTGCGCCCCTTGTTCGGCCAGCGCCACCGCACAGGCCGCCCCGATCCCGGACGACGCCCCCGCCACCAAGGCGCGGCGGCCATCCAACCGGAAAGACGGGGTGCGCGGCAGGGTCATTCAGCGGCTGCTCCGTAGGGGATGTTCTTGTGGCCGTAACGGCGCACGCGGATGTTGCATTGTTCGGCGTGGCCGACAAACCCTTCCAGCATGCAAAGACGGCTGCCATAGGCCCCGACCATCGCCGCCGCCTCATCCGTAACAATCCGCTGATAGCTGTGGGTTTTCAGGAACTTGCCAACCCACAACCCACCAGTATAACGCCCAGCCTTTTTGGTAGGCAGGGTGTGATTGGTGCCGATCACCTTGTCACCATTGGCAACATTGGTGCGGGGGCCAAGGAACAAGGCGCCGTAGGAATGCATCTTTTCCAAAAACCAATCGTCCCGATCGGTCATCACCTGCACATGCTCTGACGCGATGTCATTGGCGACCGCCAGCATCTCGTCATAGGTGTCGCACAGGATCACCTCGCCGTAATCCGCCCAACTGACCCCTGCGGTGGCGGCGGTTGGCAGAATCTGCAACAGTCGGTCCACCTCGACCAGCGTTGCCTCGGCCAGTTTGCGCGAAACGGTCAGCAGTACGGCGGGTGAGTTATAGCCGTGTTCGGCCTGCCCCAGCAGATCGGTCGCGCAAAGTTCGGCATCCACCGTGTCATCCGCAATGATCATGGTTTCGGTCGGACCCGCGAACAGGTCGATCCCGACCCGCCCGTAAAGCTGGCGTTTGGCTTCGGCCACAAAGGCATTACCGGGGCCGACAATCATATCAACCGGCGTGATCGTCTCGGTCCCAATCGCCATCGCCCCCACGGCCTGCATACCGCCCAGAACGTAAATCTCATGCGCGCCGCCCATGTGCATCGCCGCAACAATCGCCGGATGGGGTTTGCCCAAAACTGGCGGGGCCGACGCCACGATGCGCGGCACGCCCGCAACCGCCGCCGTCAGCACCGACATATGCGCCGAGGCGACCATGGGGAATTTGCCGCCCGGCACATAACAGCCGACCGATTGCACCGGGATGTTCCGGTGGCCAAGAAAGACGCCGGGCAGGGTTTCAACCTCTATGTCGCGCATGGATGCGCGCTGCGCCTCGGCAAAGCGGCGAATCTGGGTCTGCGCAAACTGGATATCTTCCATGTCGCGGGGGGCGACCTCCGCCACCGCAGCCTCAATCTCCGACGCGGTCAGTCGAAAGGCCGGGGGGTCGTATTTATCGAACTTGACCGACAAGTCGCGCACGGCGGCGTCGCCACGCGCTTCAATATCCAGTAAAACTGATTCGACAGTGGCGCGAACCTTGGCGTCATCCGCCGCGCGTTCTGTCTCGGGCTTGCCGCGCTTCAACCAAGTCACTGACATCCTGCACTCCGGGTTGAATACGTTTGCAATATGGATAAGACAGGCATCGGGGGCATGGCAAGGGGTTTGTTCCGGGATTGGTCAAGAATTTGGCCTTCAGGATGGTATTGCCGATTGAACCATTTGTTTAAAAACGGAAAACTTTCAGACCCGGGCAGCGCGAATCCGAAGATCATTCCCCACTTTGCATTCGTATGCAGCTAAGCTACAACTGATCTGATAATCACGCCTGCGTACAGGCCCGAAAGGAGCGTCTTATGCCCAATCTGCCAGAACCCTATCCCGTGGCCAAGGTCACTTGGGTCAAGGCCCCGACCCGCAATGCGGATGCGGATAACAAGCCTGTGGCCGAACTAGTGGCCAAGATTCTGGCCGATGTGAAAGCCCGCGGCGACGAGGCTGTGCGCGACTATTCTGCCCAATTTGACAAATCCGACCTGCAAGTCTTTGAAGTCACCCAAGCCGAACGTGAGGCTGCCGTTGCCGCCCTGGACCCGCAGACCCGCAAAGACACCGAATTTGCCATCACCAACGTCCGCCGCTTTGCCGAAGCGCAGTTGGCCACCATCCTGCCGTTGGATATTGAACCCCTGCCGGGCGTGTTCATGGGCCACCGGGTAATCCCGATTGACCGGGTGGGCTGCTATGTTCCGGGCGGCCGCTTTCCTCTGCTTTCCGCCCCGATCATGACTATCGTTCCGGCCAAAGTCGCTGGCGTGCCAGACGTGATCGCCTGCCTGCCGCCCAATGCGCATAACGCCATGATCGCGGGATGCCACCTGTCGGGCGCTGATCGGATTTTCCGCATCGGCGGCGCGCAGGCAATTGCCGCCATGGCTTTTGGCACCGAAACCGTCCCCGCCGTGATGAAGATCATGGGTCCGGGCAACGCCTTTGTGAACGAGGCCAAACGTCAGGTTTTCGGCCCGGTGGGCATCGACCAACTGGCTGGCCCGTCGGAAATCTACATTCTGGCCGACGAAACCGGTGACGCCGAGATGATCGCGACCGACCTTTTGGCGCAGGCTGAACATGACGTGCGCACCCGGGTTGGCCTGATCACCACCCATCGCCCCCTTGCCGAAGCTGTGATGGCCGAAGTTGAAAAGCAACTGGCCACCCTGTCGACCGCCTACGTCGCCGCCCCAGCCTGGCGTGATTACGGTGAAGTTGCCGTCTGCGAGGACGAAGCCGCCATGATCGCCTATTCTGACTATATCGCCGCCGAACATCTGCAAGTCCACACCGCCGACCCGCACGGTTTTTCCAAGAAACTGCGCAACTATGGGTCTTTGTTCATCGGTGAATTGGCCAGCGTGGTCTATTCCGATAAATGCTCGGGCACCAATCACACCCTGCCGACCATGGCCGCGGGACGCTATACCGGGGGGCTTTGGGTCGGCGCCTATGTCAAGATCGCCACCCATCAATGGCTGGAGCCGCAAGGGGTTGAGCAGGTCGCACCGCCCGCCGCCCGCCAAGCCGCCAGCGAAGGTCTGGAAGGGCATCGGCGCGCGGCGCAGTTGCGTCTGGACCGGATGCAGGTCCGCTAAGGACAATGGGTCCGAGGGTTCGCACCCCCGGACCCATTGGATTTTCTTCCCGCCAGATGAGGAGTTAAAGTCGCGGTCGCTGGGCAGAGAAGTCCGTCGCCCGCTCAAACGCATGGCCGGCGGCACAAATTAGGTCGTCGTCCCCGATGCGCCCGATAAACTGCGCGCCCAGCGGCAAGCCAGCTGCGAACCCAACCGGAACCGAAATCGCCGGTTGGCCGGTCAGGTTGAAGGCAATGGTGCGCATCGGCGTCCAAACGGCGGTTTCGCCATCGAACGCGGCAAAGGGCAAGGCCGGGGTCAGGGTGGTGGCGGTCAGGATCAGGTCAACCCCGTCCATCGCGGCCAGCATCGCTGCGGTCAACGGGGCCACGGCACTGCGGGCAAGCGCCAGATCCGCATCCGAAATGGCTGCCCCGAAGGCAAGACATTGCAAAGTGGTGCGACCATATGCCGACGCCCGGGTTGCGATCAGGTCGCGGTGCCCCGCCAGCGCTTCGGCATGCATGATGACCGAAGCAGCGGCCTCATAAGGGGCGTATTCGGGAAGGTCGATCAGGGTAATGCGGGCACCCAACTGCGACAGGGTCGCTGCGGCGGCGTCCAGTGCCGCGATCAAGGCCGGATGCGCCTTGGGGTCTGTGGCAAACCAGTCCCGCGCAAAGCCGATCGTCAGTCCGGCGACGCCTTGGTCAAGCAGGCCAGAGGCTGGACGCCAGTCCGCGCCATCTGTGATCGCGTCAAGCGCAAGGGCGGCCTCGGCCACCGTGGCGGCAAGGGTGCCGGTATGGTCCAGTGCAGGCGACAGCAGAAACGACCCGGCGCGGGCCACACGGTCATAACTTGGCTTCAACCCGACGCAGCCGCAATAGGCGGCAGGCGCGCGGATTGATCCGCCTGAATCGGTGCCCAACGCCAGACGCACCAGCCCCCCACCCACCGCGACCGCCGACCCCGAGGATGAGCCGCCGGTGGTGTGGTCCAGATTCCACGGGTTGCGGGCCGGTGGCTCCGGCAGGTTCAGATCGGGGCCTACCATGCCAAATTCGTAGGTGGCGACCTTGCCGATCAGAACAGCGCCCTGTGCCCGAAGCCGGGCAACCGCCGGAGAGTCGGTCGTGGCAATCCTGCCCGCAAAAACGGCCGAGCCGCTTGTGGCGGGCTGGCCGGCCACATCGGTCATGTCCTTGACCGCCACAGGTAGCCCGCAGAACGGTCCGGGGTCATTGCCCGCAACCAACATCGCATCGGCGGCATCGGCCTGCTGTAAAGC
>JANNBI010000529.1:0-3932 GCA_031385345.1 Paracoccaceae bacterium
GCTGTGGTCTTTGCCTTTGGCGGCAATGCGCTGATTTGCACCTCTTTCTACATTGTGCAGCGCACCTCGGCGGTACGGCTGTGGGGCGGCAATCTGGCATGGTTCGTGTTCTGGGGATACCAGCTGTTCATCGTGCTGGCCGCGACCGGCTATCTGATGGGCGTGACCCAAAGCATGGAATATGCCGAGCCGGAATGGTACGTGGACATCTGGCTGACAATTGTTTGGGTCGCTTATCTGGTGTTGTTTCTGGGCACCCTGATGACCAGACGAGAGCCGCATATCTATGTCGCCAACTGGTTCTTTCTGGCGATGATCGTGACCGTGGCCATGCTGCATCTGGTCAACAATCTGGCGATCCCGGTCAGCATCTTTGGCTCGCGTTCGGTCTTGCTTTTCTCGGGCGTGCAATCCGCGATGACCCAGTGGTGGTATGGCCATAATGCGGTCGGATTTTTCCTGACGGCGGGCTTTCTGGGGATGATGTATTACTTTGTCCCCAAACAGGCGGGCAAGCCGATCTACAGCTACAAACTGTCGATCATCCACTTCTGGTCGCTGATCTTCTTGTACATCTGGGCCGGCCCGCACCACCTGCATTACACCGCCTTGCCCGACTGGGCCTCGACCCTTGGGATGGTGTTTTCGGTCATCCTGTGGATGCCGTCCTGGGGTGGGATGATCAATGGGCTGATGACCCTGTCGGGGGCTTGGGACAAGATCCGCACCGACCCGATCCTGCGCATGATGGTGATCTCTTTGGGCTTTTACGGGATGAGTACCTTCGAAGGTCCGGTGATGTCGATCCGGGCGGTGAACTCGCTGAGCCATTACACCGACTGGACCATCGGCCATGTGCATTCCGGCGTCTTGGGCTGGAACGGCATGATCACCTTTGCCGCCCTGTATTTCCTGACGCCGCGCCTGTGGAACCGGGATCGGTTGTACAGCCTGTCGCTTGTCAATTGGCACTTCTGGTTGGCCACCATCGGCATCATTCTTTACGCCTCGTCGATGTGGGTCAGCGGCATCATGGAAGGGCTGATGTGGCGCGAAGTGGATGCGAACGGGTTCCTTGTGAACTCTTTCGCAGACACCGTTGCCGCGAAATTCCCGATGAACGTGGTCCGCGGTCTGGGCGGGGTGATGTACCTAAGCGGTGCCCTGATCATGACCTACAACCTGTGGATGACGGCCTATGGCAAACGCCAGACCGCAGCCCTTGCCATCCCCGCAGAATAAGGAGCAAGGACATGGGCCTGCTAGATCGTCACAAGATCCTTGAAACCAACGCGACCCTGCTTCTGGTCGGCAGCCTGCTGGTGGTCAGCATCGGCGGTATCGTCGAAATCGCCCCGCTGTTTTACCTGCAAAACACCATCGAAAAGGTGACGGGGATGCGCCCCTATTCCCCGCTGGAGTTGACGGGCCGCGAAATCTACATCCGCGAGGGGTGCTATCTGTGCCACAGCCAGATGATCCGCCCGATGCGCGACGAGGTGGAACGGTACGGCCACTACTCGCTTGCGGCGGAATCGATGTATGACCATCCGTTCCAATGGGGGTCCAAACGCATCGGGCCAGATCTGGCACGGGTTGGCGGGCGCTATTCGGACGGCTGGCAACTGGACCATCTGATGGACCCGCAAAGCGTGGTGCCGGAATCGGTCATGCCGAAATATGCCTTCCTGATGGATCGCCCGCTGGACGGCGAATTTATCGGTGACCTTCTGGCGACGCACCGCATGGCGGGTGTCCCCTACACCGACGAGATGATCGAAACCGCGAAGGCGGACTTTGCTGATCAGGTCAATCCTGATGGCGATTTCGGGCCAATGCTGGCGCGCTATCCCATGGCGCAGGTACGCAATTTCGACGGTGTGGCGGGGGTGTCCGAAATGGATGCTCTGATCGCCTATCTTCAGATGCTGGGCACGCTGGTCGATTTTTCGACCTTCACCCCAGATGCCAGCCGATAGGGGGGCAAGATGGAAGTTTACACCCTTTTGCGCGAATTCGCCGACAGCTGGTTTCTGGTGCTGATGTTCGGGTTCTTTGCGGGCGCGGTTCTGTGGTCCTGGCGACCCGGTGCCGCCCGCGCCCAGTCCGAAGCAGCCCAGGTTCCCTTTGCCCACGATGACATCCCCGCCAGCCCCAAGGCTCTGAAATCATGAAAAAACCAGTCCAAATCAAACCCGAGGTGACGACAACCGGGCATGTCTGGGACGGCATAGAAGAACTGAACAACCCCTTGCCCCGCTGGTGGCTGTGGATGTTTTATGCCACGATTGTCTGGGGCATCGGCTATGTCATCGCCTATCCCGCCTGGCCCTTGCTGACCGGGGCCACGCCAGGGCTTTTGGGCTATTCCACCCGCGCCGAGGTGGCCGCCGATATGGCCATGGTCGAGGCGGCAAATGCCGATCGCATGACCGCACTGGCCAGCGTCGATCTGACCAATCTGGCCGCCGACCCGGCCTTGCACGACTTTGCCATCAACGCCGGGGCTTCGGTGTTTCGCGCCAACTGCTCGCAATGTCACGGGGCGGGGGCGGCGGGGGCCAAGGGCTATCCCAATTTGTTGGACAATGACTGGCTTTGGGGCGGACAGATCGTCGATATCGCTTACACGGTCAGTCATGGTGTGCGGAACGATCAATCCCCTGACGCCCGGTTTTCGCAGATGCCCGCCTTTGGCGAGATCCTGACAGCCGAGGAAATAACCGCGCTGGTCAATCACCTTCTGGCGATTTCCGGACAGGATCACGACGCGCCCCTTGCCGCGACGGGTGCCACCTTGTTTGCCGACAACTGCGCCGCCTGCCACGGCGAGCGTGCCGAAGGGATGCGCGATCAGGGTGCGCCGATGCTGTCCGATGCGATCTGGCTTTATGGCGGCGATGCGCAAACCCTGACCGAAACCATCACCCTCTCGCGCAATGGGGTGATGCCAGCCTGGTCACGCGACTACCGCGCCGCCTCCGGTCTGGATCCGGCCGAGATCAATGCTGTGGCGGCCTATGTCCACCAATTGGGCGGCGGCGAATAGCCCGCCAAAAGCTTGATCCAGATCAAGGCGCAAAATCCTGCGATCCGGCACAAGGGTCGCACCCCCATGAGAAATCCATGACCCAACCAGCCCCAACATCGGATCTGTACGAAGCGCGCCTGCCGGTGTTTCCGCGCCGGGTCAAAGGCCGGTTTCGCAACCTGAAATGGGTGATCATGGCGATCACCTTGGGCATTTACTATCTGACCCCCTGGATTCGCTGGGACCGTGGCCCCGCCCTGCCCGATCAGGCCGTTCTGATCGACCTGGCCGGTCGGCGGTTCTATTTTTTCTGGATCGAGATCTGGCCGCATGAGTTCTATTTCATCGCCGGTCTGCTGATCATGGCCGGGCTGGGGCTGTTCCTGTTCACTTCGGCGCTGGGGCGGGTCTGGTGCGGCTATGCCTGTCCGCAGACGGTCTGGACGGATCTGTTCATCCTGACCGAACGCTGGGTCGAAGGCGACCGCAACGCCCGCGTGCGCCTTTATGAAGCCCCTTGGAGCCTGCACAAAGCCCGGTTGCGGCTGACAAAATGGCTGATCTGGCTGGGGATCGGGCTGGCGACCGGCGGGGCATGGGTGTTCTATTTTGCCGACGCGCCCACCTTGCTGCGCGATCTTGTCACCGGTCAGGCGGCCCTGATCGCCTATACCACCATGGGCCTGCTGACCCTGACCACCTTCTTTTTCGGCGGCATCGCCCGCGAACAGGTCTGCATTTACGCTTGTCCCTGGCCGCGCATTCAGGCCGCCATGATGGACGAGGATACCCTGACCATCGGCTACCGCGACTGGCGCGGAGAGCCGCGCGGCAAGGCCAGAACCGAAGGCGCTGGCGACTGCATCGACTGCATGGCCTGTGTGAACGTCTGCCCGATGGG
>JANNBI010000531.1:0-2446 GCA_031385345.1 Paracoccaceae bacterium
CTCCATCCGGAAGGGAAAGATGTGGAAGGCTTCGGGAAAACGTTCGGCCGCCCAGACACCGACCAATTGGCCAACGGCGTCCAGCGTTACCGGATCGGTTTCAAACACCGGCGCGGGGGTATTTGCCAGCAGGCCGGCGGCGGGCATCCCGGTCAGCACACCGCTGACCCGGTCCTGTGTGGCGTGATCCATCACGGCAATCGCCTGCAACGCCGGCCCGTGGAACATGATCCGGCTGTAAACTGCGTCCTTGTCCCAGCGCCGGGCAATCGCGGGATCCAGAATTTGCCCGATGGGTGCAATTGGATCGATGACCGCCAGCGGGGCCGGGACATGGGCCGGGGACAATTCGACCCCCGCCTCGATCAGGATCGGCCGCAGGGCTGGCCCGCCCGGTTTGGCCGCTTCGCGCAGGCGGACATGCACCTTTGCTCCGGCCACATCGCGGCTGCGCAACTGCACGTCCAGTTCCAGATGCAAGGCCGCGCCGTCCAGCGCCAGCCAGCGTGTTGCGCGCAGTTCGGTCATCGCAGTGACCACCAACTCCGGGCACAAAGCCGCTGCAGCCTGCGCCAAAGCCTCGATCGAGAAGGTCAACGGTACCACGGCCAGCCCGGTGAGCGCCGGGTCTGTTTGGGAAATACTGCGACCAAAGCAATGGTCGTTCAGATAGGGCATGCGCGCGGCATCCACCGTCATCAGCGCGGTCAGGCCACTCTTATCCGGTGAAGGGCTGACCGAGTCCAGAAGGGCAAACCGGTGGCCCGGCGCGGCGGCCGGCGCGCGCGCTTTTGGTTTCCCCAGAAAGGCAGACATCAGATCAGTTTCATGCGACAGGAATTTGTCCATCATGTCCAGCCAACCGGTCATCGGCGTCTGCATTGGCGTTGGGGCGGCCTGCGAAGGGGCCGGGCTGGTGACAATTTCCGTCGGCACAAATTCTGCGGCCACTTGCGCAACCCCTTTCGGCGCGCCCAGAACCAGCCCCCCGGTGCTGATCAACTGCATCGGTTGCAACCCCATTTTCAACACCTGTGGCTTGCGCCCCGCCACCGGAACCACAGCTTCAGGTGATACAAGGCAGGCCGGATCCAGATCCACCCCCGCCACCCACAACTGAGCCGCCATATGGTGCAACTGTTCCAGCCCGGCGCGGCCCGGAGTGTCCACTGCGAGGGCCAGATGGGGGCGGTCGCGCAGGATGTCGCTGACAAAGGCGGTCAAGTTGTTGCGCGGTCCGCATTCCAGAAAGATCCGCGCCCCGTCGTCATGCATTTGCTGCACGGTTTCGGTAAAGCGCACGGCACCGGCCCATTGCCCGGCCGATAGGTCACGGATGACTTCGGGGTCATTGGCGAATGGCGCGGCGGTCATGCAGGAATAGACCGGACTCTCGGGCAGGGCGATGTCCAACCCGCCCAGAAAGGCGCGCAGGGCCTTGGCAAAGGGCGCAAAGGCCGGGCTGTGGTAGGCGCGGGCAAAGGGCAGTGCATCCGCAATGCCCCCCATCTCGGACGCGATGCGCAGGGCGTCATCGCGCGCCGTGGCCGAAGTCGCCGCAAGAACCTGCTGATTGGGGCAATTGTCCATGGCCAGAAACAGATCGTCCCGCCCGGCGATTTTTTCGCGCAGCGCCAGCCGGTCCACCGCGCCAAGGGTGATCAAATGCCCCTCAGCGATGGCGCCCTCACCCTCCAGCTTTTCGTAGAGCGCGTTCAGCGCCCGCATCTCGCCGATCAGCGCCTTGCGGCTGGTCCGCTTGGTAACGCCCGCCGCATAAAGCGCGGAATATTCGCCCGTCGAATGTCCTGCCAGCATATCGGGCGTCAGACCCAGCATGCGGTAAAGTTCGGCCACCGATTGATTGGCCGCAAAGATCAATTCCGGCCCGATATCCATGCGCCACAGCGCCTCGGACTCGGTTTCAGCGGCGATCAGAGCCTGCGTTGGCCCCAAATTCCGGGGGTGATCGGCAAAGGCCTGTTCGGCCAGATCGAACCAGCCGCGCATCTGCGGCACATGCAGCATCAGGTCGCGCAACATGCCGGCAGATTGGCTGCCCTCGCCGGGGAACAGGAAGGCGAGCTTGCCGCCCACCGGCTGACTGGCCAGATAAACCCCCTTGCGGTCGCGCAGCTTGGTCTTGCCGGCAGCCAAAGCCTCGGCCGCGCGGCGTAGCAAAGCCTGCGCATCGGTCAAGGACTTCGCCACGATGCCCAGCCGCCAATCGCCCGCCGAAACCCGGTCCAGCGCGCGGTTTCGGGAAATTTGGGCCAGATCGGCACCCGGTCGGTCCAAGTCTGCCAGCAGGGCCTGCACATTGGCCGCCAGCGCCGTGGCATCGGCCCCGGACAGAAAGAACGCCTCGCTTGGCCGGGAAATCTGCGGCTGAACCGCAGCCACGACAGGGGGCAAGTGATCAGCCAGCGCGCGCAGATCCGGGGGG
>JANNBI010000234.1:0-4364 GCA_031385345.1 Paracoccaceae bacterium
GCGATGGGCCATGCGACAGGTTGACCATGGCGCAGCCCATCCGGGCCGCAAGGATCATCATCCGGGCCGATTTCGCTTCCAATGACCGAAGGGTGATGTCGGGGCGCAAGGGGTCGGGAGTGCCAGTGCCATAAAAATGCGTGGCCCCAGTTGCGGGATAATGCATGTCGCAGCCCATAAAGGCCAAAACGCGCGGCCTCAGCGCCGCAAGCGCCCAGTAACCGGTGGTAAAGGCCATCGTGCCCCCGGCATAGACAAAACCGCCAAAGGCGTTCTGGGCCGGCACGAACTGGTCTTGCTGAATGCTGCGCTGACCGGGGCCAAGCGGCGGCACGCGGTCGGCGGGAAAATCCCAAGGGAAAATGTGGTCGTCCCAATCGGGGCGCACCAGATGGGCGTTGTTGATCACCACGATGCGGTCAAAACTGGTACGCGGCCAGTCACGCGCCAGAACCGCATTGGGGCCAGAGCCGATGATCAGGACGACGGACATGAAACTTCCCCTTTGATCAGGGGTCTAGCGCGTTTGCAGCACAGCGACAGGGTCAGATCGAAAATGACGTCCCGCAGCCACAAGAAGCGGTGGCATTGGGGTTTTCGATGACGAAGCGCGCGCCGATCAGCTCTTCGGTGAAATCGATCACGGCGTTTTGCAGGAAGGGCAGGGAAATGGCATCGACCAGCACCTTTTGGCCGTCCTTTTCGATCACCAGATCATCCGCCGCCGCCTCATCCAGTTTGATATCATACTGAAATCCAGAACAGCCGCCGCCATCGACGGCCACGCGCAGGGGTTTGACCCCACCCGTCAGTTCGGCAATTTCCGCCAGACGCGCAAAGGCGCGGTCGGTGACGCGGGGGGGCAGGGCAAATGTCATGATTGGCGTCCTGAAGCGGGCCTGTTGCTTTGGGCCTGCAGCGAATATAGGTCTTTGCAAGGACATAAACAAGATCGGTGCCACCCCATGCTCGCCCCCTATGCCTGTCAGCCCGAGGCGTCGCGCGGGCGTTTGCATCCCGAAGATCTGTCGTCGTTCCGGTCAGCCTTTCAACGGGACCGCGACCGGATCATCCATTCTTCGGCCTTTCGGCGGCTGAAGCACAAGACGCAGGTTTTTGTCGAACATGAGGGCGATTATTACCGCACCCGCCTGACCCATACGATCGAGGTGGCGCAGGTGGCGCGCACCATCGCCGGTGTTCTGGGGCTGAACACCGATCTGGCCGAGGCGATCGCGCTGGCGCATGATCTTGGCCATACCCCCTTTGGCCACACCGGAGAGGATGCGCTGGCGCTGCTGATGCAACCCTATGGTGGTTTCGATCATAACGCCCAAGCCCTGCGGATTGTCACGAGGCTGGAGCGGCACTATGCCGAGTTTGATGGGCTGAACCTGACCTGGGAAAGTCTGGAAGGCATCGCCAAGCACAATGGCCCGGTGACCGGCCCGAATGCCGATGAAAAACATGCCGGACCGCTGCCCTATGCCTTGGCCGAGGTGAATGCCGCCTGGGATCTGGAACTGCACACCCATGCCAGTGCCGAGGCGCAGGTGGCGGCCATTGCCGATGACGTGGCCTATTCGCATCACGATCTGCACGACGGCTTGCGGTCAGGTCTGTTCACCGAGGATGATCTGATGGGTCTGCCGGTCACCGGTCCGGCCTTTGACGAGGTGGACCGGCTGTATCCGGGGTTAGAGAAAATGCGCCGCCGGCACGAGGCTTTGCGCCGGGTCTTTGGCCGCATGGTCGAAGATGTGATCGCCGTTGCCCAAGGCCGGTTGCAGGCCGCGCGGCCGCAATCGGTGGAGGATATCCGGGCGATGGGCACCACGGTAATCCGCTTTTCAAAACCCCTGTATCAAGAGTTGAAGGCGATCCGGTCCTTCCTGTTTCACCGCATGTACCGCGCTCCCAGCGTGATGGTCGAACGCGCAAGGGTGACGCAGGTGGTGGACGGGTTGTTCCCGCTGTTCATGGCACAGCCGGAATTGCTGCCACAGGAATGGGGTGCCGATATAGCCGCCGTCAAAGGCGATACCGAACTTGCGCGGATCGTGGCGGATTATGTGGCGGGGATGACCGATCGTTTTGCGCTGCTGGAAGGCGCGCGTCTATTGGGGTAGGCGCGCCGCCTTGACCCAAAGCCCGGCGAAAGCCAGCGAAAACAGCACGTTGAATCCGGCCATTGAGATGCCAAGCAGGCTCCACGCCACCTGATCGCAGCGCACCGGGGCGCCGACGGTGGTTTCGGTACTCAGCAGATCGCCTGCGGACACACCGGCCAGAGCGTTCGCGGTGCAGGACGCAAGACCCTCCCACCACTGTTGTTCAACGCCGACATGAAACAGACCAATCGCGGCGGTGGTCAGCGCGGCCAGCGCGCCCAGCCAAGCCAACCAGCCCTGACGGCTGATCAGCAAAAGCACCCCGATCACCACCGCCGCGGCATGGGGCCAGCGCTGCCACAGGCACAGCTGGCAAGGCGCATAACCCAAAGCCTGAAAAGCGAAGGCGCCCAACAGAAGGGCAAGCGAGCCTGCGGCGGCGGCAAGGATAATGGGGGTGCGGGTCATGTCGTCCTCAGGTCAGGGAAAGCCAAAGCCAGACCAAACCCGCCAATCCCAAAATCCCAAGGGCAATCTGGGTAAAGCGACGTTCAATAAAGCTGACGACAGTTTCGCCGTAATGTTTCAACGCATAGGCCAGAAGATAGAACCGCCCGCCCCGCGCCACGATGGCGGCAACGATAAACCACGGCAAAGAGAATGACACGACCCCTGACAGGATTGTGACCACCTTCATCGGCGGCAGATGCGAAAACCCAGAGGTGATCAGCAAGAACAGGATGGTCCAGGTGCCGGTGGCATCCTTCAGGCTGTTGAACGCCTCCATCTTGCCGTAGATCTCCAGCAGGGGCTGGGCCAGAAGGGCAAAGGCATAGTGCCCGATCAGCCAGCCAAAAACCCCACCCAGAACCGAGGTGACCGAGGCGACGAAGGCCAGCCGATAGGCCCGGTCTGGCCGGGCCAGCACCATCGGAATGTACAAAACATCCGCCGGGATCGGAAAGCACGAGCTTTCGGTAAAAGAAATTACCGCCAGCGCCTTTTCAGCATGGCGCGAGGCGGACCACCGCAGGGTCCAGTCATACAAACGTCGAAACATGTTCATCCCCCGCAAGGCTGCGCTCTTTGGCCATAGGCGGGGTTAGGGGGTCAAGGGGGCTTGGTGCGCATTCGGATTGCGTGGCGGCATATTGGCGGTATTCTGCGCCCCAATGACGATTGGAAGGGGCATGAGTGATGGAATGGCGTGGGCGGCGGCAAAGCGGCAATATCGAGGACCGGCGCAGCGTGCGCGGATCGACCAAAGTGGGCAGCGTTGGCGGGGTCGGGGTGATCGCCGTGGTGATCATCGGCTATTTCCTTGGAATTGATCTGACCCCCTTGCTGAACAGCGGCGGGATGCAAACCAGTTCCAGCGCTCCGGTTGAAATGACGCAAGCTGATGTCTCTGCCGGTGAATTTGTGTCTGTCGTTCTGGCCGATACCGAAGTGGTTTGGGCCGATCTGTTTCAGGAACAGGTTCGCGCGGCCTATAACCCGGTGACTTTGGTCTTGTACAAGGGCGTCACAGCCTCGCCCTGCGGCAGCGCGTCGGGGGCGACGGGGCCGTTTTATTGTCCGGGGGACAAGAAGGTCTATCTGGACACGGATTTCTTCTCCACGATGGAACAGCAACTGGGGGCGGGGGGCGATTTCGCCATGGCTTATGTGGTCGCGCATGAGGTCGCCCACCACGTTCAGGACGAGCTTGGGATCTTGTCCCAAGCCAACGAGGTGCGGGGGCAAGTCAGCGAGGCCGAAAGCAATGCAATTTCGGTGCGCATCGAATTGCAGGCCGATTGCCTGTCGGGGATCTGGGCGCGTGAGATGCAAAAGACCTACGGCGTGATCGAATCCGGCGATTTCGAAGAGGCACTGAATGCCGCCAAACAGATCGGTGACGACACTTTGCAGCGCGAGGCGGGCCGGGTGCCAATGCCGCATACCTTTACTCATGGCACCTCGGAACAGCGGCAGCGCTGGTTCTCGACCGGGTTGAAATCCGGGTTGATGAGTTCTTGCGACACTTTTGCGGCGCGCAAGCTGTAACGCGGCCTTGGCGGTGAAAGTGGCGTTGACGGCGCTTGGCTGCCGGGCTAAACCGCGATCCGAACCGAAAGGTTCACAAGATGACGGCACCTTCGCCTAACGGCGCTACCAAGGGAGTTTGACCGGGCGGGTGTGGCGGAATGGTAGACGCGACAGACTCAAAATCTGTTTTCGCAAGAAGTGTCGGTTCGAGTCCGACCACCC
>JANNBI010000240.1:0-1613 GCA_031385345.1 Paracoccaceae bacterium
ATCTTTCGCGACAGCGCCGACAAGATGAACCTGTCGTTATTGGATGTCGGCGGCGCGGCGCTGATCATCAGCCAATTCACCCTTGCCGCCGATCTGCGCGGCAACCGGCCGGGATTTTCAACCGCCGCCGCCCCGGCGGAAGGCAAGCACTTGTATGAGCATTTTTCCACCCAAGTCACCGCAGCGGGCATCCAGATTGCAAACGGAATCTTCGGCGCGGATATGCAGGTCAGCCTTGTCAATGACGGGCCGGTGACCATCTGGATGGACACCGACAGGTTGTAGCCGTCAATTGAACGGATTGCCGTCGCCCGCAATGCTGTTGCCGCATTCGATCAGCGCATTCATCGACGCCTTTGACCCCGACAAGGAATAATTCATCACGTCCTCGCCAGTATCGCTGCGCAGGTACAACCGGTTGCCCCCGGCCACCTCAAGTAGGAAATCAACCGCGACCTTGCTGTCAGGAAGAAAGAAGTTCACCGAATTCTTGTACAATTCGGCATCGGTCAGGTTCCAGCCGGCGCGGTTGTCAATTTGAACCCCAAGATCGGCGGTTTGACCGCTATCGCCAAAATCCCACGAGGTGGAATAAAACTGCAAGCTGACCGAGGTATCGGGATAGACCCACAGGGTAAAGCTGTCGGTGGTTGCATCCACCTCGGCCAGACAGGCGACCGATCCGTCGTCATAGGTTACAAACTCAACCTCCCAATGCTTGTAGCTGTACAGCATTGTCGAGGTGGTTTCTGCAAAGCTGGACGTGGCGCACAATGCCAAAATCGAAACACCAAATCCCAACCGTGCCACGGACATGATTTTCTCCAATATCAAACGAATGGCAAAAGATTGCGCGACCGGGCGCAATTCGCCAAGTATAAAATTGCCCGGCCCTAAAACTTTCGGCCGGGTGTTGTTTGATCAGGATTTGCGGCTTAGCCATTCCCAGGCTTGGGAAAACTGGCCCAGAACCGATTGCACGGTGGCGTCATCAACCGGGGATGCCCGTTCCAGACGCGCGACAAGACCGCGCTTTTTGTCGTCGATCACCTCGGCCACGCGCACCGGCAGCTTGGCCGCTGTCAAGGCCGCATCATAGGTCCGGGTGATGGCGCGTTTGCGCAGATCGGGCTTGAACACCTTGCCCACCGCGGTTTTTGGCAGTTCGGCCAAGATTTCCACATGCTTGGGCTGGGCCGCGCGTTCGTGGATATGCTGGGTGGCGTAAGCCAAAAGCTCCTCTGGCGTCACGGACTTGCCCTTGACCAGTTCGACATAGGCGCAAGGCAGTTCGCCGGAATGCGCGTCGGGTTGGCCGATTGCGCCCACAAAGGCCACGGCAGGATGGCCCATCAGCGCCTCTTCGATCAGGGCGGGGTCGATGTTATGGCCGCCCCGGATGATCAGATCCTTGGCGCGGCCCGTGATGTAAAGATAACCGTCTGCATCCAGCCGCCCCAGATCCCCAGTGCGCAGATGGGTGCCGTCGGCGTAAAGGCCCTTGTTCTTGTCCACCTCGGTATAGGTGTGATCCAGATAGACGCCGGGATTGGTGACACAGATTTCGCCCACCTCGTCCACCGCGCAATCGCGCCAGCCGCCCTGCCCATCGG
>JANNBI010000275.1:0-9471 GCA_031385345.1 Paracoccaceae bacterium
TCGCGCCCTTCGGCCAAAGATCCCGCCAAATGCAGATCAGCCCAGTCACCCTGCCGCCGCCCCATCTGGATATTGACGATCCGCCCGTCCAGCATTGCCCCAAAGGCGATGATCCCCGGCTCGGCAAACCATCGGTCCAGCACTTTGGCCGTGACGCTGGGATGGCCGCCAACCCGCGCCAGATGGTCGGTGTACAGCGCGTGAAAACAGGGGGCAAGCAGCGCTGGATCAGCTACCAGCTGCGCACCGATCCGATTGCCGGCCTTCAGATTGCGGCGCATTTTATAGCCGACGGATCGGTCGATATCCCAATTTTGCAGATCAAAGACATACAAAGCATTTGTGGACAGGCAAGTATCCGGAGCGGGAACCGCAAGGTCATCGTTCAGCGGCGACACTTGGATATAGCCAGCAACCCAGCCCTGCATTTCGGCGTAGCGTGACCATGCCGCCAAAGGCGCCTGATGGCTGGGCGTTATCAGCGCACCGGACAGTCCCGGCAAGGTGGCGATATCGGTGGTGCCGTCAAAACTCCGCCGGTGAAAGGGCAGGATCATCTGCGCGCCTTGCGCCGTCACAATGGCCAGTTCCGGCATCATGCCATCGGCAGCCAGACCCGCCGCATGACCCCAGCTTTGCCCCGGAAGGGCCTGCGCTGTCGCCCGCGTCCAAGCCAGCCGATCTGAAAACGGAATCAAGGTTATTGTCTCGTCGGCCATCTGCGCCTTTGTCCGAACTTTGGCTACAGCCTTGCTCTTGTAGTTGCCTGCCACTAAACGCTATTGAGCGGCGGCTGCAATCTATTGTGGCCCAATTATTCAACTTTGGGGGTTTAATGCCTTTGAACGATCCCGCTTGGCCCGATGCCTGGTCCGCCATTTATGATGCAATGGATGTTGATCGCCGTCTGCACCTTAGCTTTTACATCGGCCTTGTGACACCGCAGACCCGCAGTCTGCTGGATCTGGGTTGTGGCACCGGCACGATCACCCTGCAAATCGCGGCGGCTATGGCGCCGGGCGGGCGGGTGTCGGGCGTCGATCTGTCGCCCAAGATGATCGAAATCGCGCAGGGTCTGGCCCCGCAGCACGAATGGGTGGTGGGCGACATCTGCGCGCCCGGTGTGGACGGGCCTTTCGATCTGATTGTGATTTGTTTTCACACCCTGCAAATGCTGGTGGAGGACGCCCAACTGCATCAGGCCTTCGCCGCGATTTCGGCGTTGTTGTCGCCGCAGGGCCGCTTTGCCTTTGACATCTATCAGCCGAACGAGGACTGGCTGGCGGCGGTCGATCCGGCGCCTTACGTGGCCCGGAAATTCACCGATGCCGAAGGGCGCGCCTTTGACGTGGTCGAAAGCAACGCGCGCTATGACGCCGCGACCAAGATCCTTAGCGGCGAATGGCGGTTGCAGGACCACGCCACCGGGCGGATCCTGCCGCTAGAGCCGATCGTCCAGCGGGTTCGGCAGTTTTACCCTGCCGATATCGACCGCGCTTTGGCCCAGTCCGGCATGATCGCCGAGGCGCGGTTCGGAGAGCTGGATCGCCAACCGCTGGAGCCAGGATCAAAGCGCCAAGTCTATATCTGCAAGCGCGGCTAGGCTCCGCAGGGGGCTTGGGCCGCGATTCAGTGCGTTGACAGGGCGACTTTGCAGGGCCTTCGAAGGTGGCCCATTGTGCCTTGCAGAACGGAGAAAACCCAAAGTTGCCTTTGTGCAAAGCGGGGTATTAGGGGCCGATGCCTCGGATTCGATCTGCGGACCGCGGCGATTCATCCGTGAATTAGACGGCCTTGCGAAACAATCCTCTTCATACTGTCACCAAATATTCCTAAAACACCTGCTATGCTGCAGGGCGGCAAAAACTGTTGCGCCAAGTATCTCGCGTCGTTTACACTGTTAGCGTAGCATCAAACATTGATGATTGCCTTTTTTGAAATTCAACAACCGGAATTTGAAAATCATGACCGACTCATCAAAAACACCTGACGGCGAGTCCCCGACCACTGTGGACGCTGAAAATCAAGCGCCCCATGCGAACGATCAGGCTGGCGTAGACCAAAGCGGCGTGGCGCAGGCCGGGTTCGGTGGGTTTGCCAGGGGTCAAGGTCAGGGCATGGGCGGCCAAGGGATGGGCGGTCCGGGGATGGGCGGTCAAGGACGGTTCCCCGGTCAGGGCGGCATGGGCGGTCAAGGCGGCATGGGCGGACGGTTTGGCGGCGGCATGGGCGCGCAGGGCGGTGGCCAAGGGGCCGGTCCCGGCGGCATGGCCCGTCCGGGAATGGGTCAGGGCGGTATGGGTCAGGGCGGTATGGGCGGACGCTTTGGCGGCGGCATGGGCGGCCAAGGCGCTGGCCCGGGCGGTATGGGTCAGGGCGGTCAAGGTCAGCCGGGTATGGGCCAAGGCGGCATGGGTCAGGGCGGTATGGGTCAGGGCCGGATGGGCGGCCGGTTTGGTGGCGGCATGGGCGCGCAGGGTGCGGGTCAGGCCGGTGGTCGGTTCGGCGGCATGGCTGGCCAAGGGGCCGGTCAAGGCGGAATCCCTCAGCCTGGTATGGGCCAGGGCGGTATGGGTCAGGGCGGCATGGGTCAGGGCGGAATGGGCGGCCGCTTTGGCGGCGGTATGGGCGCACAAGGTGGCGGCCAAGGCGGTAGATTCGGTGGAATGGGCGGCCAAGGGGCCGGTCAAGGCGGCATGCCACGGCCCGGGATGGGCCAAGGCGGGATAGGTCCGGGAGGCATGGGTCAGGGCGGCACGGGCCAAGGCGGCGCGGCGGCCATGGGCGGTCGGTTTGGCGGTGGTCAGGGCATGGGCCAAGCTGGCGGACAAGGCATGGGTCAGGGCGGAATGCAGCGGCCCGGAATGGGCCAAGGCGGCATGATGGGCCAAGGCGGCATGGGCGGAAGGATGGGCCGTGGTATGGGCCAAGGCGCTCAGGGCGGCATGGGTCAGGCTGGTATGGGCCAAGGCGGCATGGGTCAGGCTGGTATGGGTCAGGCTGGTATGGGTCAGGCTGGTATGGGCCAAGGCGGTATGGGTCAGGGACGCTTTGCCGGAATGGGCGGTGGCGGCGGTCGGTTTGGCGGCATGGGTCCGCAGGGCCAAGGTCAGCAAGGCGGTGGTCAAGGCCGTTTCGGTGCCATGTTCGGGCAAGGTAATGCCGGGGCCGGACAAGCGGCACCCGCTGCCGCAGCGGCCCCATCGGACCAGCCCGTTGATTCGCGGGAACCCGAAGGCGGCTGGCAAAATTGGCGTGCGGTAAAAGACGACAAATAAATGCAGGCTTTCTGCATTTAATTTGCTTTGGAATTGACTGATCCGTCGGCAGACCGATCAATTTTGTCACTTTTCCAACTCGGAGTTGACATAGTATGGCCCGCAGATGGCAGTAACCATTTTGGAAACGGCCATGTCGTGATCCCTTCGCTGGGATAAGCGGAGCCAATTTCATGGCCCCGCGGGCGCAAAGTAGATGAGAGCAGGTCAAAAGCCATGTCAGTAAAGCCGTTTGCGTCGATGCGTGTTTTCGCTGCAACCCTGCCGGGCGCGCCCTTACCGGGGATTGCAATTGCGGCAGCGCGTGGCGGGCATGTCGGGATTCTTGATCTTGAATTTTCGCAGATCGATGGCAGCGACACCCGGCAAGCGCTGGAAACCTTGGTCAAGGCGATGCGTCGTCCGGCCAAGGGGCAATGGGGTCTGAAGCTGCGGCAGGACGATCTTGCGGCGATTACAGCGCATCCGGCTTTGATCGCCGGGCCGGTTCCGGGATGTGTGATCCTTGTTCCGACGGACTTTGCAGCGCTTGACGGTGCGATTGCTACGGCCAAAGCCCAATGGCCCACCTGCGAGGTTTTGGTCGAACTGCATGAAACGGCGGATCTTGCGGCGCGTTTGGCGCAGGTGGCGCGGGCCGATGGTCTGGTCGCCAAGGGGTTTGAGGCGGGCGGCCACGTCGGGACCGAAACGATTTTCCTGTTGGTGCAGCGTCTGCGGGCCCTGACCGATCTGCCAGTGATCGCGCAAGGCGGGGTCGCGCCGGATACCGGGGCGGCCCTGTTTGCCGCCGGGGTCAGTGGTGTGCTGCTGGATTGGCAATTGGCGCTGTTCGATGCAGCCGGGTCATCGGCCAAGCTTCAGCGGGCGTTGCGCAGCATGGATGGCAGCGAAACGCGGTGTCTGGGGCTGGATCTGGGTCTGCCGGTCCGCGCCTATTGGCGCGCCGATCATGCCGCCTCACGCAAGCTGGAGGCGTTTGAACATGATCTGATCGCCAAGGGGATCGCAGGGGCGACGGCCCAAGCGGCCTTTGCCAAGGAATTGCGCCGGCTGGTTGGGGCCAAGACACAGGATGCGGCGCTGTGGCTGATCGGGCAAGATGCGGCCTTTGCGGCGCGATTCCGGGCCGGACATAGCCAGCTAGGCGCGGCCCTTGACGCGCTGGCGGCACAGATGCCCACGCAGGTGGCCGAAGCCGCCGCGCAGCGTGCTTTGGCCGAAGGCGGTGCCTTGGCGCAGGCGCATGGCACGCGGTTTCCCATCGTGCAGGGCCCAATGACGCGGGTCAGCGACCGCGCCGAATTTGCGCTGGCCGTGGCCGAGGGCGGCGCTTTGCCCTTCCTCGCCTTGGCGCTGATGCGCGCGCCCGAAGCCAATGCCCTTGTGGCGCAGACCAAGGAAATGTTGGGCGCGCGGTCCTGGGGCGTGGGCATTCTGGGCTTTGTCGATGAAGAATTGCGGGCCGAGCAGACGCAGGTCATTCTGGACCATGCGCCGAAATTCGCCCTGATCGCCGGGGGCCGGCCTGATCAGGCAGCGGCACTGGAAGCAGCGGGAATCGCGACGTTTTTGCATGTCCCCTCGCCCGGACTGCTGAAGCTGTTCCTTGAAAGCGGCGCGAAACGGTTCATTTTTGAAGGTCATGAATGCGGCGGCCATGTCGGGCCGCGCACCAGTTTTGTGCTGTGGCAACAAGCGGTTGACGTCTTGCTTGAGGCTTTTGCTCCCGGCGTGCCGATGGATGTGGATCTGCTGTTTGCCGGCGGCGTGCATGATTCCTTGTCGGCTGCCATGGTGGCCGCGCTGGCGGCCCGTCTGACCGCGCGTGGCGCGCGCGTGGGCGTTCTGTTGGGCACGGCCTATCTGTTCACCAAGGAATCGGTGGAAAGCGGGGCCATTCAGCAGGGCTATCAGGATCTGGTTTTGCGGGCCGAACAGACCGTGCTGCTGGAATCCGGGCCGGGCCATATGACCCGCGTCGTTGACAGCCCGATTGTCGATGAATTCCGCAGCGAAAAGGCAAGGTTGATGCGCGAGGGCGTCAGCGGCGAACATCTGCGCGACAAGCTGGAAAACTTCAACATCGGCCGCTCGCGCATCGCGTCAAAGGGGATTGACCGCAATCCGGCCTTGGCCACGAACCCCAAAGCGCCGAAGTTCATCGACATCGCGCCTGCCGATCAGATCCGGCTGGGGGTTTACATGACCGGGCAGGTCGCCGGTCTGCACCATGCCGCCACCACGATTGCGGCACTGCATGACACGGTCAGCCAAGGCAGTCAGGCGGTTTTGCTGGCGGCAGTGGTGCCCGGGCGGGACACCGCCGGCACCCAAGTGCCGTCCATGGATGCGCCCGAAGGTCCGGGGGCAGGCATCGCCATCACCGGGATCGGCACAATTCTGCCGCGTGCCCAGAACGCCGCGCAGTACTGGCAGAACATCCTTGATAAGGTCGACACCATCGAAGAGGTTCCTGCCCGGCGCTGGGATTGGCGGCGGTACTATGACACCGACCGGTCCGCGCCCGACAAGATCTATTCGAAATGGGGCGGTTTCCTTGAAGAAATGGCCTTTGATCCGCTGCGCTATGGCATTCCGCCCACCTCTATCCCGCAAATCGAACCCTTGCAGTTGCTTGCACTTGAAGCGGTCCGTCAGGCGCTGGAGGATGCAGGCTATCCCAACGGGATGATCCCCGATCCGGAACTGCGGCGGCGCACCTCGGTGATCATCGGGGTGGGCGGCGGCGCGGGGCCTTTGGGCCAACGCTATGCCGTACGCACGGCCATGCCCGCGATTGACGGAAAATTGTCGGATCAGGCGGCAGCGCGGCTGCCCGACTGGACCGAAGACAGCTTTCCCGGCATCCTGTTGAATGTGATCGCGGGGCGGGTTGCCAACCGATTTGACCTTGGCGGCGTGAACTTTACCGTCGATGCGGCCTGCGGGTCGTCTTTGGCCGCCGTGATGCTGGCCACCCGAGAGTTAGAGGCTGGCACCTCGGATATGGTGATTGTCGGCGGGGTTGACAGCTTTCAGAACCCGTTTGATTTCGTGGCCTTTTCGAAAACACGGGCGCTGTCGCCGCGTGGTCGTTGCCGCACCTTTGACGCCAGCGCTGACGGGATCGCAATTTCCGAAGGTCTGGCGCTGGTGGTTCTGCGCCGTCTGGAAGATGTGGAGGCCGAGGGTGGCCGGGTTTACGCCGTGCTGCGCGCGGCAGCCGGATCTTCGGACGGGCGCGATCTGTCCTTGACCGCCCCGCGGGCCGAGGGTCAACAAGAGGCTTTGCGCCGGGCCTATTCGCGGGCCGGGATTTCCCCCGGCACCGTCGGCATGGTCGAAGCGCATGGCACCGGCACCGTCGTCGGGGACCGGACCGAGATTGAAAGCCTGTCCAAGGTCTTTGCCTTGGCCCGCCCCGAAGAGGTGCAGTTCTGCGGTGTCGGATCGGTCAAATCGATGATCGGCCACACAAAGGCGGCAGCCGGTTGCGCCGGTCTGATCAAGATGGCGCTGGCGCTGCATCATCAGGTGCAGCCTGCAACGTTGAATGTGACCGAACCCAGCCCTTCCGCGAACTTCCCCGAAAGCCCGTTCTATGTGCAGACCGAGGCCCGGCCTTGGCTGCGGCTGGGCAAGACGCCACGCCGCGCCGGGGTCAGCGCCTTTGGCTTCGGCGGCACGAATTTCCATGTCGTTCTGGAAGAATATGACGGTGGCTATCTGCCGTCGCATCAGGCCCCGTTCCGTCGCGATTGGGCGGATGAGGTGCTGATGTTTTCGGCCGCCGATGCCCCCGCCTTGGCGGAAGTGCTGAACCGCGCCGCCGCCGGTCTGGCCAAAGCGCCAGCCGAAATACGTCTGGCGGATATTGCCGCCAGCCTGATGGCCATTTTTGACCCCTCCGCCCCCGCGCGTCTGGCGCTTGTGGCCGCGGCCGGTGATTTTGCCGGGCTTGCCGCGCGTTTGACGCAAGCCGCCCAGCAGTTGACGACTTCCCCACCTCCGGCGGACGGCGTCCCACGCCGTATTGATCCGCGCGGCAGTTTCCTGGCCTGTGGTCCGGCGCTGACGCAGGATCAGGTCGCCTTCCTTTTCCCCGGTCAGGGGTCGCAATACCCCGGCATGGCCGCAGGGTTGGCGATGCATTTCCCGCAGATGCGTCAGACCCTTGAAGAGGCAAGCCATTGGTTGTCCGGCAAGACCCCGGATGCCCTCGGCCATCTGATCCACCCGATTCCCACCTTGGACCCGGCCGTTGCGCAGGCTCAGATTGACGCGTTGACGCGCACCGATGTCGCCCAGCCTTCGATTGGCGCGGTGTCTTTGGGGGTTCTGCGGATTCTGCGCGATCTGGGACTGGATGCCGGACTTTGCGTCGGCCACAGCTTTGGCGAATATACCGCCTTGCATGCGGCCGGGGCGTTTGACGCGGAAACGCTGCTGAACCTGGCCCATGCGCGCGGCGACGCGATTGTGCAGACCGTGGCGCAGGGCAATACCGATCTGGGCACCATGTCGGCCGTCAACGCCGGGGCCGAGGCCGTGCGGGCAGCACTTGGCGAAGGGTCGGGCGTGGTTCTGGCCAATATGAATGCGCCTGACCAGACCGTCATCGCTGGCCCGACGCCCGCCGTCGCCGCCGCCGGTGATCGTTTGCGCGCCGCTGGGCTGAACGTGCAGCCGCTGCCGGTCGCTTGCGGCTTCCATTCTGAATGCGTGGCCCCGGCAAGGGCGCAACTGACGGCGGCCCTTATCGCCGCGCCGATCGGTGTGCCGAATCGTCCGGTCTATGCCAATGCCACAGCTGCCCCCTACCCCAAGAAGGCGCGCCTTGTGCGGGACCAACTGGCCGCGCATCTGGTGCAGCCGGTGCAATTCGTGACCTCGATCCAGGCGATGCACACCGCCGGGGCGCGGTTGTTCCTTGAGGTTGGTCCAAACGGCGTTCTTAGTCGGTTGGTGGACCGCTGCCTTGGTCCGCAGGACAGCGCGTTGTCGCTGGCCAGCGATGGTCGCGGCAAGCCCGGCATCTCGCCCTTCCTGATGCTGGTGGCCGGGGCTGCGGCCAGCGGTCTGCCACTGACGCTGGATCTGCTTTGGGCCGGGCGGGCGCGCCGGGATCTGGACGTAAAAGGTTGGGATCTGGCGGCCTCGCTGCCCAAGGCACCGATGATCACCTGGATGATCGACGCGGCCAATGTGCGCCCGGCAGGCGGCAAGGTCCAAAAGCTGGGCTTCACCGTCCCGATGGAGGACGACGTGATCGCCGCCGCTGTTCCGGTTGTCGCCCCTTCCGCCATCCTACCCGCGCCTGCGCTGTCAGTGGCGGCCCGTCCTGCCGTGGCCCCGGCCCCCACGCCCTTTGCCCAAACGGAGACTGCCGTGCCCCCAGCCGATCCCGCCATCGCCCAGCAGATGCTGCGCCGCCATCAAGAGTTGATGTCGCGTTTTCTGGATCACAACCGCGATGTGATGCTGGCCTATCTTGGCGGTGACATGGCATCGCCTGGCGCGACTTTACCGTCGCCTGTGGCCGGTTTCGCCCCCGCGATACCCGCCCCGATTTCGGTACCTGTCCCTGCGATGGTGCCAACACCAACGCTTGCCGTCCCGGTTTTGGTCGCTCCAGTTATTGCGGTCCCTGTTAACTCGGCACCGGTTGCGGTTTTGGCCGCCCCCACGCCGGGTCTGACCGCAGCCACCGTCACCGCCGCCCTGCGCGCGTTGATCGCGGATCGCACCGGTTATCCGCCCGAAATGCTGGCCGAGGATCTGGATCTTGAGGCGGATCTGGGCATCGACAGCATCAAGCGTGTCGAAATCGTCGGTGCTTTGAGGCTGGATCTTCTGCCGCAAACGGCGGGTGCGGGTGAGGCCGCGCGGGAAGCGATGGGCCCGGTCGCACGTTCCCGCAGCATCGCGCAGATCACCGAGAAGTTCTTGCAGGTGGCGGGGACGCTGGCCGGTCCGGTTCAGCCCGCACAACTATCGGCCCCGGTCGCTCCGCCAGTCGCGACACCAGTCGCGCAACCCGTGGCCGCTCCGTCCGCCGCCCTGACCGCAGCCACCGTCACCGCCGCCCTGCGCGCGTTGATCGCGGATCGCACCGGTTATCCGCCCGAAATGCTGGCCGAGGATCTGGACCTTGAGGCGGATCTGGGCATCGACAGCATCAAACGCGTCG
>JANNBI010000278.1:0-1930 GCA_031385345.1 Paracoccaceae bacterium
ACGTGCGGGCCGATACTCTGCCGGTGGACGAACGGTCGGGCCTGACGGGCACCAAGACCAGCTATCAGAACATGCTGGTGTTTCGCCGGGTGCTGGGGGCGGACTTGGCGTCGGAGCCTTCGGCGCCGACCCGTCTGATCACGGCAGAGCCTTTGGCTGCTGCGCCTCGTTTGGGGGCGGCGACGAATGTGTCGGAAGGGGCGGCGCCCAGTCTTGGACCGGCCTCGGGTATTGCAGCGGAATAGGTCCGCGCCGATTCTCTAGACAGAGGCAAGGGCGCGGGGCAGGGCCGCCTCGAACGCGTCAAGCGCGGCGTCTGTGCCAAGGCTGACGCGGATGCAGCGGTCCAAAGGGGCCACGCCGGGCATGCGCACAAAGATGCCTTGGGCGATCAGCGCGGCAAGAACGGCGCGGGCATAAGCCCCGTCGCGGCCACAATCCATCGTGACGAAATTGGTGGCCGAGGGCAGGGGGACCAGCCCGTTGGCTGCGGCGATGGCCGACAGGCGTTTCCGGGCCTTGATGGTAAGGCGCTGAATATGCGTCAGATAATCGGTATCGGCCAAGGCTGCGAGGGCCCCTGCCTGTCCGATGCGCGACATGCCGAAATGATTGCGCACCTTGTCAAAGGCCAGCGCCAGCCCCGGTTCGGCCAGCGCATAGCCGACGCGCGCGCCGGCCATGCCGTAGGCTTTGGAAAAGGTCCGGAACCGGATGACGCGCGGATCATCGGGCGCGACGGTTGCGGCGGTGCCGGGTGGGGCCAGATCGACATAAGCCTCGTCCAGGACCAGCAGCGCGGTGTCGGGCAGGTTTGCGATCATGTCTGCGATCATCTGACCGGGGTGGTGGCTGCCCATCGGGTTGTCGGGATTGGCGAGGTAGATCAGCCGGGCCTTGGTGGCGCGGGCGGCGTCCAGCAGGGCGGCGGGATCTTCGTGATTGGTGCCGTAGGGCACGCGGGTCAACACGCCGCCGTAGCCCGCGACGTGGAAGTTGAAGGTCGGATAGGCCCCAAAGGAGGTGACGACGGGCGTTCCCGCCCCCACCGTCAGGCGGGCGAGATAGCCCAGAAGGCCGTCAATCCCCTCTCCCACGACGACATGGGCCGGGGTCAGGCCGTGATGGGCGGCAAGGGCGGATTTCAGGTCATGGTTTTCGGGATCGCCGTACATCCAGCAGTCTTGTGCTGCCGCCTGCATCGCGGCAACGGCGTGGGGCGAGGGGCCAAACAGGCTTTCGTTTGCACCCAGTCGCGCGGTGAAGGCGCGGCCAAGGGCACGCTCTTGCGTCTCGGGTCCGACGAAGGGGACGGTGGAGGGCAGGGACAGGGCGAGGGGGGTGAGAAAGCGTGACATGACCGGAAGGTGGCAGGGGATGGGGGGGCTTGGCAAGGGGGGGGGCGATCTGGTTCGCTGGCCGAGGTCATGAGTTGCGGAGTGCCTTTGCCGGCACAGGCTGGCGATATCGGGGGGCGGTTGCCCAGCTAGCAGTCACGAATGGCCGATCTGACCCGCCAGAATGCTGGCTGAAGGCGGGCCCTCCACATTGCCTTCCCTTGCGACGGTCAGCGAGGCGCGGTTGGATGGCGTGGGGGGCGCATACCCAACGGGCGGTTACAGCAGGTCGATCTGGCCCGCCAGACCGCTGGTTGTGGTCAGGCCCTCCAGCAGCAGGGTGCCGTCACTGCCAAAATCCAGCAGCACGCCGCTGGAAGTCACGGTGGCGTGGCGGGCGATGATCTGGTTGGGGGTGAGGGTGCCGTCCAAAAGCTCGGACGACAGCAACAGCACGTCGCCCTGATCAGCGTCGAAATCGCTGATCAGGTCATTGCCCTGCCCGGCCAGAAACACGAAATCATCGGCGCCGTCGCCGCCGGTCAGGCTGTCATTGCCGGCACCCCCCGACAGGCGGTCCGACCCGCCATCGC
>JANNBI010000286.1:0-1505 GCA_031385345.1 Paracoccaceae bacterium
ATATCTCCAACGAAACTGGACTAACTGGCGCACTTCGACGGGGCGTCAGAACCTCCACAGCAAGCAGCGATGCTACGCCTCCAAACTCACCAGACACCGCTGCCACCGAAGGGCCAAGACCGACCGATGCGATCCAAACCCACGGCAGCCGGACCCCGTCCGATGCCCCCAAGGCGCGCGATTCGCGCCCATTTTTCAACCGGAAGACCTGTCTCGGTGCAATCAAAGCCTTGCCCTCTCCTACCCGTTCACCGGAGTCAGCAGCGGCTGTCCGGCGTAAAATGCCGCCAGATTGTCCACCACCAGTTGCGCCATTGCCGCCCGCGTTTCCACCGTGCCGCTGGCGTGATGCGGATACAGCGTGACATTGGGCAGGCCGGTCAGCACTGGATCCGGGCTGGGTTCGTTCCAGAAAACATCCAGCCCGGCACTTCCAAGACTGCCATCGCGCAGCGCCGCGATCAGTGCCTCCTCATCCACAACGGATCCCCGGCTGACGTTGATCAGCGTGCCCTGCGGCCCCAAAGCGCGCAGAATCGGCGCGTCGATCAGGTTTTTCGTGCCCGCCCCCCCGGCGACAATCACCACCAACAGATCCGCCCATTCCGCCAGCGCCAGAAGATCGGGCTGAAACGGCACCTTGACCTGCGGCTTGGCCCCGCGGCTGAAATAGGCGCAATCAAGGCCGACCGCCTGCGCCCGCGTCAGAATCGCCTGCCCGATCCGCCCCATGCCGACGATCCCCAGCTTTTTGCCACGCAGCGCCGATTGCAGCGGAAACATCCCCTGCCGCCCCCAGTCGCCCGAGACGACGTAGCCATGCGCCGCCACCAGCCCACGCCGCACTGCCAGCATCAGCATCAGCGCGGCATCTGCCACATCGTCAAACAGCGCGTCCGAGGTGTTGGTCAGCACAATCCCGCGCTCAGTCAGAGAGGCGACATCAATGGTCTCGTACCCGGCCGAAGCGCAGGCAACCACCCGCAGCCCCGGCATCTGCGCGATCATCCCGCGCGTAAGATCGACATGACCATTCGTCACCACCGCCTGACAGCGCGGCCCGATCTGCGCCAGCATCACCGCCTTTCCTGCCTCATCCGCCAGATCATAGCGGTGCAGGGTATAGCGTTGCTGAAGCATCACCAGTTGCGGCGGCAGGGGCGGGGAAATCACCAGTACATCAGGCTTCATGCGGTCCCTCCTGTTGATCTTTGGGCATCACTGCGGGCCGTTTGCCCCCCAGCCCGCCCCAAACTCCGCCCGATGTATGACAGGCCCCGCCGTCCGTGCAACCACCCCGGCAACGCGTGTCGTCCCTTTCGCACCACCCTTGTCTTACCCGTCCGAACCCCTATCCTTGCGCCGAATCCCGCCGAAAAGGCCCTGACATGACCCGCTATGCCGCCGCCGCCCTGCAAGACTTTGCCCTGAACCTGTTCACCGCCGCCGGCTTGACGCAAACCCTCGCCGCCCCCGTCGCCCGCTATCTGGTGGAGGCGGATCTA
>JANNBI010000298.1:0-4520 GCA_031385345.1 Paracoccaceae bacterium
GCGACTGGCTTGTAGACCGAATCCATTCGCCCGCGCGCCGCCATCGCCTCACGCCGCGAGTCGTACTGATCTTCGATCCCCTCCCACCGCGACAGGCGCGCGCCGGTTACCTGATCGTCCAGCATCACCGTGGCGGAAGGCAGGTATTCGAACAGGCTTTCAAGGCGGGTATGAAAGAAGGGCAGCCAATGCTCCATCCCCTGATGCTTGCGACCAGCGCTGACCGCCTCGTACAAGGGATCATCCGACCCACCCGCACCAAATTCGATCCGGTAATTCTGCCGGAACCGGCTGACCGCCGCCTCGTCGAGGATGATCTCGGACATGGGCGCGAACTCGATCATCGCAAGCTTTTCCAGCGTACGTTGCGTGACCGGATCAAAGCGGCGCGCGCCGTCCAATTGATCGCCAAAGAAGTCCAGCCGAACCGAGCCCAGATCGCCCGGCGGATAGATGTCGATGATCCCGCCCCGGATGGCAAAATCGCCGGGTTCTGCCACGGTCGATACTGGCGAAAAGCCCATTCGCGCCAGAAAACCTTTCAGCCGCGCCTCGTCCACACGGTCACCGACATGGGCCACGAAAGAGGCCGTCAACATGACCGCGCGCGCAGGAACGCGTTGGCTGACAGCGTTCAGCGTGGTCAACAGCACGAAAGGTCCGGAAAGACCGGTGGCAAGCGCTGCCAGCGTCGACATCCGCCGCGCCGAAATCACCGGATTGGGCGAAACCCGGTCATAGGGAAGGCAATCCCAGGCCGGAAACTCCAACACCGCAACGCCGGGTGCCATCACGGCCAAGGCGTTTCGCATCGCCTCGGCGCGTTTGTCGTCGCGCGCCACATGAATGACCGGCTGACCCTTGGCCAATTCGCGTGCCAAAAGCCGCGCGTCAAAGCCTTCAGGCGCACCGCCTAGGATAAGGGGCCGCAGACTCATCTTAGTGCGGAATGGTGATTTGCAGATTTTGCCACATGCCATAAAGCGAGGTGACAAAAATCGAAATCATCCCAAGGACTTGGGTTGAAAGGCGATGGCGAAAAAGCCGCCGGAACAGCGGGGCGCCCTGCCCTTCGCCTTGCTCGATCTTCAAGGCCGAGCGCAAGGACAACCCACCCAGAATCGCCAAAGGCACGAACATGAACAACACGGCCTGTGCAAATTCAACATCGTAATAAAACGCCAAAAGCCCCAGTGTCGTCAGCAAAAAGCACAGGAAGGCCAGCAGGAACGCTCCAGAGGCACGGCTGATATACAACATGCGGCTGACGTTGATGCGGATCAGAGTTTCAAGGTCGTCGAGTGCGGCGCCACCTTCGCGACGGGCGCGCTGGATCATGTCATGTGGTACGCCCAGAACCCAGTGGCTGGCCGATGACCAGATCACCCCCAGCGCGATCCAATACCACAGATTTGAAAACGATCGCAGGTCGATCAGTTCTACAATCAGCTGAACCAGATCCACGCATCTACCCTTTGTGACTGCGCCAAAGCGCCGGCTTGAGACTTGACGCTTTCCATGGCAGGACAGGCATCGGAACTCAAGCCCTATTGCCAAGAGGCCGCAGCAGATGCACCCCGTTCAAGCCGCATTTCCCCTGACCCGCTCTCGTCGTCTGCGCACCACCCCGGCGCTTCGGGCCCTTGCACAGGAAAACACCTTATCCGTCAATGATCTGATCTGGCCGGTGTTTGTACGCGACGGGGTAAGTCAGCGCGATCCGATTGCCAGCATGCCGGGGGTCAACCGGCTGTCGGTGGATCTGGTGGTTCAAGCGGCGGATGAGGCGGCGGCTTTGGGGATCCCGGCGATCTGCCTGTTTCCCTATACCGATCCAAACCTTAAAACCGCCACTTGCGAAGAAGCCTGGAACCCCGACAATCTGACCAATCGCGCCATCCGCGCGATCAAGGCCGCTGTGCCGGAAATTGCTGTTATGACCGATGTGGCCTTGGATCCTTACAACGCGCTGGGTCATGATGGGTTGGTGCGGGACGGGGTGATCCTGAACGATGAAACCGTCGAGGCGCTGGTCAAGCAGGCGCTGGCGCAGGCCGCGTCGGGGGCGGATATCATCGGACCGTCGGACATGATGGATGGCCGCATTGGTGCGATCCGCGCGGCGTTAGAGGCGGGCGGGTTTCAGAACGTCACGATCATGTCCTATGCCGCCAAATATGCCAGCGCCTTTTACGGTCCGTTCCGCGATGCCGTGGGGGCCAGCGGCGCGCTGAAGGGTGACAAAAAGACCTACCAGATGAACCCTGCCAACAGCGACGAGGCCCTGCGGCTGGTTCAGCGCGATCTGGCCGAGGGGGCGGATATGGTCATGGTCAAGCCCGGCATGCCCTATCTGGATATCGTGCGGCGGGTGAAGGATGCCTTCGGCGTGCCGACTTTTGCTTATCAGGTCAGCGGCGAATACGCGATGATCAAGGGGGCGGCGCTGAACGGCTGGATCGACGGCGAGCGGGCCATGCTGGAAAGTCTGATGGCGTTCCGGCGGGCGGGCTGTGATGGGGTGCTGACCTATTTCGCGCTGGATGCCGCGCGGGCGATCAACGCCGGGCGCGGGTAGGTTTCCGCCGATCCCGATCGCAGGCATGACAAAGCCGCACAGAGATTCTATAGTGGCGACCGAGGGGGCCATAAGAGCCCCGGTTGAGGCAAAGGGGCGTTATCATGGATCTGTCCAGACGGATGATTTTGTCAGGAGGGGCGTCAACCCTTCTGTTGTCGGCTTGCGCTGGCGGGATTGAAGGCAATGGGATCGGGTCCAACGATGCCGCGCAGATTGATGCGCGGGTCGATGCCTCCACCGATTATCTGGTGCAAGCGTTTCCGGGCACGCAGGATCTGGTCAGCAAAGCTTCGGGGATCTTGTTCATGCCGCTGGTAACCGAGGCTGGCTTTATCTTTGGCGGGGCTTTCGGGCGCGGGGCCTTGCGGATCAATGGCGCGACGGTGGATTACTATTCGGCCACGCGGGCCACGGTGGGGTTGCAGGTAGGGGCGCAGCAATACGCCCATGCCTTGTTCTTCATGACCGAAGGCGCCTTGTCGGACTTTCGGCGGGGCAGCGGTTGGGCGGCCTCGGCAGATCTGCGCTATGCGACACCGGAGGAAGGGGCCAGCATGGGCAAGGAAACCACCGAACTGGACCCGGTGATCGCACTGGTTTATGGCCAGCAGGGATTGATCGCGGGGGCCACGTTGGCCGGGACAAAATACACCCGGATCATTCCTTAAAGAAGCGTCCAGATCTGGACATTTTTGAAACTCAAGCCTTTTCAAGGACTTGAGTTACAGATCTTAAGGGTATCTTAACCTTTAGCGCAGGCGTCGGATCAGGCTGGAGGTGTCGTTGCGACCGCCGCCCATCAGTTGCACATCCTTGTAGAACTGATCCACAAGTGCGGTGACCGGCAGGCGCGCGCCGATCTGGTCAGCGGTGTCCAGACAGATCCCCAGATCCTTGCGCATCCAATCCACGGCGAATCCGAAATCAAAGGTATCGCCCAGCATGGTCTTGTGACGGTTGACCATCTGCCATGATCCGGCTGCCCCCTGCGAGATCACTTCGACCACGGCGGCCCCGTCCAGCCCGGCCTTTTCGCCAAAGGCCAGCGCCTCGGACAGGCCCTGCATAAGACCAGCGATGCAGATCTGGTTCATCATCTTGGCCAGTTGACCGGAGCCGGAGCCCCCCAACAACCGGCAAATGCGGGCATAGGCCGCCATCACAGGTTCCGCCGCTGCATAGTCTGCAGGCTCGCCACCGCACATGATCGACAGGACACCGTTTTGCGCGCCCGCCTGCCCGCCTGACACCGGGGCATCGACAAAGCCAAGGCCCAGACTGCGGGCCACGCCGGACAAGTCCCGCGTGACCTGCGCCGAAACCGTGGTGTGATCGACAAAGATCGCGCCTTTGGCCATGCCGGCAAAGGCCCCGACATCGCCCAGACAGACCGCGCGCAGATCGTCGTCATTGCCGACGCAGCACATGACAAATTCAGCCCCCGTAGCCGCCTGTTGCGGGGTCAAGGCCAGCGCGCCGCCGTGTTGGGCAACCCAAGCTTTTGCCTTGGCCGGGGTGCGGTTGTACACCGTCACCTGATGGCCCTTGGCCAAAAGATGCCCCGCCATGGGAAAGCCCATGACCCCCAACCCCAAAAACGCCACCTTCGCCATGACTTACCGTCCCCCGCATTGCCGATCCAGTTGCGATGGACTAGGAACCAATGCGGATGCGGCGTCAAGAACTGGCCCTGAATGTTGACGATTTTTAGATGGCTGGTACGGATCACCACCGGGATTCTGGTGCTGGCTTTTGTGGTCGTGCTGTCAGCTCAATATTTTCTGTCCCGGTCCCTGCCCGATTATGACGAGGATTTCACCCTGTCGGGGATCACTGCCCCTGTCGAAATTGTGCGCAACAATGCCGATGTGCCACATATTTTCGGGCAGACCGATGCGGATGTGTTTTACGCCAACCAGGACTTGCGCCGCGCCATCGA
>JANNBI010000336.1:0-3296 GCA_031385345.1 Paracoccaceae bacterium
CGTAGAAAACCGGGTTGTCCTTGGACTGTTCCAGCACCTTGTCGAAGTCAAAATCCAGCGTCACGTCGTTCTTGCGCGTCAGCATCATGAACCGCGTCACGTCGGCACCAGCCTGTTCGACCACATCGCGCAGGGTCACAAAGGTGCCTGCGCGTTTGGACATTTTGAACGGCTGGCCGCCCTTGTACAGTTTCACCAGCTGCACCAGCTTGATGTCCAAGGGCACCCGGCCATTGGACAGGGCCGACACCGCCGCCTTCATCCGTTTGACATAGCCGCCGTGGTCAGCGCCGAAAATGTCGATCAGCTGATCAAACCCGCGCTGCACTTTGTCGTAGTGATAGGCGATGTCGGGGGCAAAATAAGTCCAGGACCCGTCGGATTTCATCACCGGGCGGTCCACATCGTCGCCATGCGCGGTTGAACGAAACAGAGTCTGAACCCGCGGTTCCCAGTCTTCCGGCTCTTTGCCCTTGGGCGGTTCCAGCACGCCTTCGTAGATCAGGCCCTGATCGCGCAGGGCCTGCAGGGCCGCCTCGATCTTGCCGGTGCCATAAAGCGCCTTTTCAGACGAAAACACATCCATCTGAACGCCCAACAAGGCCAGATCGCCCCGGATTTCCGCCATCATCATGGTTGACGCAAAGTCGCGGATGTCGGCCATCCAGAATTGTTCGCCCTTATCCAGCAAGCTGTCGCCATACTTTGCCTTCAGCGCCTCGCCTACCGGGATCAGATAGTCACCGGGATACAGACCTTCGCGAATCTCCGGCTCCAGTCCATGCGCTTCGCGGTAGCGTTCATAGGCCGACCGGGCCAGCACATCGACCTGCGCGCCGCCGTCATTGACGTAATATTCCCGTGTGACCTGCCAGCCGGTGAAGGCCAAAAGCCGAGACAGGGCATCCCCGACCACCGCGCCGCGCACATGGCCGACATGCATCGGCCCGGTCGGATTGGCCGAGACGAATTCGACATTGACCTTGGCCCCTGCGCCAAGTTTTGACCGGCCAAAGCCGGTGCCTTCGGTCAGGATCGATTTGACGACACCTTGCCAGACCGCGACGGACAGGCGCAGGTTGATAAAGCCGGGACCGGCAACTTCGGCGGCGATGATGCGGGGATCCTTGGCCAGATCGGCGGCCAGCGCCTCGGCAATCAATTTTGGCGACAGGCCCGCAGGTTTGGCCAGAACCATCGCCGCGTTGGTCATCATGTCACCGTGCGCCGGATCGCGCGGCGGTTCCACCGAAACGCCGGCGGTTTCCAGACCCTGGGGCAGAACGCCCGCCGCGGCCAGATTGGCCAGAGATTGCACCACGCATGCGCGAAGATCGGCAAACAGATTCATTTGATCATTTCCTGTCTTGTGCCGTTGGGAGTGCCAGAGGCAGGCAGACAGGTCAAGGACGGGCGGCAGTTTTGCGCCCGTCCAGAGGTGCAAAAGCACAGGTTTCAGGGGGTTTCGCGGGCGGTGGCGGGTTGGGCGGCCTTGTGGGCGGGCTTTTTTCCCTGCCGGACATAATGCGCTTCACGCGCGCCGAAGTAGAAGGTGACGACGGCCCCTTGCATCCACCACAAGGGTTCCGGCACTGCGGCAAGGGCGCGCATCCGCGCGGCAATACCGGCCGGATCCAGCGCGGCGTAGGCAAAAAGGGCGACGGTCAGGATCATCAAGGCCGGGCGCGGCAGGCGGTTCATCGCGTCGATGAGCTGATCATAGCGCGCGGACAGGGGTTTCGTTCCGGTTGGTACAAGGGTGTCGGCCATCGGCGCGCCGGGTGCAGGGTTGCGCGGCGGGCGGGGGGTCGTGGTACGGCTTGGGCCCATGTCATCCTCCAAAGCTGGGGTGGTGAACCGCAGGATGGGGGGGACAGGTTAACGCAGCGACACCTCACAGAGCGTCTGACCATCGGCGCGTAAGCATATGATCTGGAGTGATTAAGACTCAGGCGCCTGATACATGCCCTGCTCTTTCAGCGCGTCCATGACTTCCTTGGGCATATACGTCTCGTCATGTTTGGCCAGAATCTCGGTCGCGATGAACACCCCGTCCTGCATCTGACCCAGACCGATCATTCCCTGACCTTCGGCAAACAGATCGGGCAGAATGCCGGTAAAGCTTACCGGAACCGTGTGCGACCCATCGGTGACGACGAATTGCACCGCCTCACCCTGTCCGCGCTGGATGGAGCCGTCCTGAACCAGCCCGCCCAGACGAAACACCTCACCCAGAGCCGGGGGGTCGCTGGCAACCTGCGCCGGGGCGCGGAAGTAGTTGATGCCGTCGCGCATGGCGAAGCCCACCAGTCCCGTCGTCAGGATCAAGCCCAGAAAGGTCAGCACCACAATCGTGATCCGCCGCCGTTTTTTCAGACCGCCCATGCCCGCCATGTCGCCTCCTTACGGGAAGATCGGGGCCAGCATCAGCCCCGTCGTTTCCGGTATCCCCAACATCAGGTTCGCGTTTTGAAGCGCTTGGCCTGATGACCCCTTGGTCAGGTTGTCCAGTACAGACACCACCACCGCCCGCCCCGCAATCCGATCCCCGATCACGCCGATATGGCAGAAGTTGGAGCCTGCGACATCGCGTGTCGAGGGGAGTGTGCCAAAGGGTAGCACCTGCAAGAAAGGCTCTGACGCATAGGCCTGCGCAAGGGTGGAGTGGACCGCTGCCGGATCGCCGTTGACATAGACCGTCGCAAGGATTCCCCGGTTCATCGGAAGCAGATGCGGGGTGAACTGCACCAGAACCGGGCGACCGGCGATCTTGGAGAACTCCTGGTCGAACTCTCCCAGATGGCGATGCTTGCCACCGGCGGAATAGGTATGGGTGCCGCCCGACAATTCGGCATGCAGCAGGTTTTCCTTCAAGGAGCGCCCTGCCCCGGATACCCCAGCCTTCAAGTCGATCAGGATCTGGTCAAGGTCGATCACCCCGACGGCGATCAGGGGGCGCAGCGCGTATTGCCCCGCCGCAGCGTTGCAACCGGTGCCGGCAACCAGCCGGGCCGCGATAATTTCGGGCCGGTAAAACTCGGTCAAGCCATAGACGGCTTCGGCCTGCAACTCCATCGCGGCATGGGGATTTCCGTACCACTTTTGATACTCCGCCGCATCGCGCAGACGGAAATCGGCCGACAAATCAACAATCTTTAAGCTGCGCGGCAGCTTGGCCACGACCTCTTGGGTGGTGGCGTGTGGCAGGGCGCAAAAGCACAGATCGACGCTGGCAAAGTCGATCTCGCCAATTTTTATCAGCGTGGGCAGGTTCAAATGGCGCAAAAAGGGGAAAA
>JANNBI010000348.1:0-7731 GCA_031385345.1 Paracoccaceae bacterium
GGCTGGATCATCGACGACGGTGTCGAGGGATATTCGGGCCGCCGCTATGATCCCGCAACCGGCCTGCCCGTCTGCAACGATCTGTATCCGCCGGGCACAGTGGTGGGCAATTACCAAAGCCAGTCGCCGGGGCTGACGGACTATGTTCCGGGCCACCAGACCGATCTGGTTTATGTCGAAAGCGGGGTCACGTATTGGACCTATCCGCAAAGCTATGTCTCGACCAACCCGGTGGATACGGTTCCTGATAACCAGTGACGGGTCGGACACTCTGAACGCATCTGAGACCGGGACAAGCACCGGCTTCAAATGGCCGCAGCATGGCGCTGCGGCCATTTTTATTCATTGAAAACAGATGCTTATTTGTGCGCCCTTCTGGAAATTTCAGGGAAAACCGGCCCCGGGCGCACCCAACACGCAATCTTCACTTGCAAGGCGAAGGGCGTGGTTCCAGACTTGGGGCACGAGGACTTGAACAGGACTGCACATTGACCGAAGGGAGAGACTTTTGGGCATCAGCGCGCTAACCCCGCCGCCGCAATCCAACGACATGGTAGAGACCATCGTTGAATTTCCAGACAACAGATTACTCATCGGGCTTTGCGGTGAATATGACCGCAACCTCGCTCAGATCGAGCACCAGATGGGGGTGCATGTGCTGCGGCGCGGCAACCGGCTGTCGGTGATCGGGGACAAGGTGGCGCGCGAACAGGCCGCCGCCGTGCTGCGGTCCTTGTACGCAAGGCTGGAATCGGGGCGTGATGTGGCGGCGGGCGATATTGATGCCGCTTTGCGTCTGCCCAAGGCCGGTGATCCGCTGCATGTGGGCGATCACGAACAGATCGAGATGTTCTCCAGCGCCGGGATGGAACTGCGCACCCGCAAGAAGCCGATCGAACCGCGTACCGAGGCGCAGAAGGCATATGTCGCCAACCTGTTCCAGCATGAACTGGGGTTTGGCATCGGGCCAGCGGGCACCGGCAAGACCTATCTGGCGGTGGCGGTTGGCGTGACCATGCTGATCTCAGGGGCGGTCGAAAAGATCATCCTGTCGCGGCCGGCGGTTGAGGCGGGGGAACGTCTGGGCTTTCTGCCGGGCGATCTGAAGGAAAAGGTCGATCCCTATATGCAGCCGCTGTACGACGCGCTGAATGATTTTCTGCCGGCGAAGCAACTGCAAAAGCTGATGGAGGACAAGCGGGTGGAAATCGCCCCCCTGGCCTTCATGCGCGGGCGCACGCTGTCGAATGCCTTCGTCATTCTGGACGAGGCGCAGAATGCCACGACCATGCAGATGAAGATGTTCCTGACCCGTCTGGGGCAGGGCAGCCGCATGGTGGTCACCGGTGACCGCACGCAGATCGACCTGCCGCGCGGCACCACCAGTGGTCTGCACGAGGCCGAGCGGATCCTGGCCGGGGTGAAGGGGGTGTCGTTCAACTACTTCACCTCCAAGGATGTGATTCGGCACCCGATGGTGGCGCGGATCATCGAAGCCTATGAGGCACACGAAAGCTGAAGGCAGATCGCCTGCGGCCAATCGCGAAAAGGGGGGCGCTGCCCCCCTCAAGCGTCCTGCGGCCGCTTTCACCCCCCGGGCATATTTTCATCAAGATGAAGGGCAAGAGCGTCTTTCCCCTTCATCTTGAACTAAATATGCCCGGGGTGAGCCCGGCACGGGCGAGGGGCAGCGCCCCCTCTTCTTGCGTCGACGGGGACTTGAGATGATCCCGGCAAAGCGCTAGGGCCTGCGGATGGACCAAGTCGTGGATATTGTGATCGAAGATGACCGCTGGGACGCCTTTGGGCTGGAGCCCTTGGCCGAGCGGGTGATGGCCACGGCGATGTCGGATCTGGGGATGTCTGGGGTCAGTTGCGTGTTGATGGCCTGCGATGACGCGCGGATCGCCGTGCTGAACGCGGATTTCCGGGGCAAGCCGCAGCCGACCAATGTTCTGAGCTGGCCCTCGGAAGAGCGGGCGGCGGCGGTTGACGGCGAGATGCCCGCAGCACCGGATCCTGACGACGGGGAATTGGGCGATATTGCCATTGCCTATGACACCTGCGCCGCCGAGGCGCGGGCGGCGGGCAAGCCGATGGCAGATCATGTCAGTCATCTCTTGGTGCATGGGCTGTTACATTTGCTGGGCTATGATCACATCCGGGACGGCGATGCGTCGCTGATGGAGGCGGTCGAGGTGCGCATACTTGCGCAATTGGGTCTAGATGACCCATATTCGCATTAAGGGTTCTGGCGCCAAAGTGGGCGCATGATTTCGGACAAAGGACAGATGGGCAGTACAAATGAGGGATCCGGGGCCGCGACAAGCGCCTTGGACGCGACCGACGACACCCCCAGACGGGGCTTTTTCGGCCGGTTGATGAGTGGGTTTTCCGGGGCCGAGGCGGGCTCGGAGGCGGCGGGAGATGCCAAGGTGGTCCGCGGTGCGCCCGGGGCGGTGCTGGGTCTGGGCAACCTGCGCAATCTGCGCGTTGACGATGTGGCCATCCCCAAGGTCGAGATCGTGGCCATTCCAGTGGATATGGGCAAGGACGAGATCGTTGAGGTGTTTCGCAGCCATGGCTTCAGCCGGGTGCCTGTGTACAAGGGCACGCTGGACCATCCGCAGGGATTGTTGCTGCTGAAGGATCTGGCGCTGACCTATGGCTTTGGCGCCTCGGGCCGGTTCAGTCTGAAGAAGATGCTGCGCCCGATCCTCTTCGTGCCGCCGTCGATGCCGGCCGCGACGCTGTTGCAGAAAATGCAGCGCGACCGGGTTCACATGGCCTTGGTCATTGATGAATATGGCGGGGTCGATGGGTTGGTGACCATCGAGGATCTGATCGAGGTCGTCATCGGAGAGATCGAGGACGAGCATGACGAGGAGGAAGGCGCGCTTTGGAAAGAGGAGCGGGCCGGGGTCTATGTTGTGCAGGCGAACGCTCCGCTGGAAGATTTCGAGGCGGCGGTGGGGCGGTCCTTGCGGGCCGGGGAAGAGGACAAGGAAATCGACACGCTGGGCGGGTTGATCTTTTTGCGTGTGGGCCGGGTGCCGGTGCGCGGCGAAGTGGTGACCGACGACAGCGGTGTGGAGTTTGAGGTGCTGGACGCCGATCCGCGCCGGATCAAGCGGGTGCGGGTGCGGTTGCCGGGGTCGGCGGCGGTTGAGGCCGAGCCGGTTGCGGGTGAGGCGGGCTGATGCCCGCTGTCGCGCGGCTGGTGCTGGCGGCGGTGGCGGGTCTGGCGCTGGCGTTGGGGCAGGTGCCCTGGTCGCTGTGGCCCGTGGCGTTGATCGGGCTGGGCGTGATCCTGCATCTGGTGGCCGGGGCAGCCTCGGCGCGGCGGGGGGCCGCTTTGGCCTTTGTCGCGGGGGCGGCGCATTTCGCGCTGGCGATGTCCTGGATCGTGGAGCCGTTTCTGGTTGAGCGCGAGGTTTACGGCTGGATGGCGCCCTTTGCCTTGGGGTTGATGGCGGCGGGGGGCGGGCTGTTCTGGGCCGCTCCGGTTTGGGCTGCGCTGACTTGGGCGCGCGGCGCGCGGTTGGTGGCGGTGGTGCTGGCGCTGGCGGTGTCGGATCTGGCACGGGGTTACGTTCTGACCGGATTTCCCTGGGCGCTGATTGGTCATGTCTGGATTGATACGCCGCTGGCGCAGGCGGTGGCGTTTGTCGGGCAATATGGGTTGGGTTTGCTTACACTGGTTTGCGTCGCGGGGGCGGTGGCCGGGTTGCGGCGGGTTTGGGGGGCGTCGGGGGGAAACCGGTTTGGGCTGGGCATGGTGCCGGTCCAGATGGTGCTGGGTGTGGGCGTTCTGGCGGCGGTCTGGGGGTTGGGAATGGCGCGGCTGGCGGGGCCGGGGCCTGCGGCATCGGGTCTGGTCCTGCGGCTGGTACAGCCAAACGCGGCGCAGGCGGCGAAATGGGATCCTGATCTGGCGCGCCAGCATTTCGACCGGCTGCTGGCCGCAACCGGCGCGGCGGGGGCGGTGGATCTGGTGATCTGGCCGGAAACCGCGCTGCCCTATCAGATCGACACCAGCCCCGAGGTTCCGGGGATGATCGCGGCGGCGGCGCGCGGCGTGCCGGTGATGCTGGGCTTGCAACGGGTCGTGGGCACACGGGGCTGGAATTCGCTGCGGGTGCAGGACGGATCGGGCGCGGCTTTGGCCAGCTATGACAAGCATCATCTGGTGCCCTTTGGAGAATACATTCCCTTTGGCGATCTGGCTTTTGATTGGTTCGGCATCAGCGCTTTTGCGGCGCAGACAGGCCGGGCCTATTCCGCCGGGCCGGGGCCGCAGGTGTTGGACCTTGGGGCCTTGGGCAAGGTTTTGCCGCTGATCTGTTATGAGGCGGTGTTTCCGCAGGATCTGCGCACCGAGGTTCGCCCCGACTGGATCGTTCAGGTCACGAACGATGCCTGGTTCGGCACCACCTCTGGCCCGTTTCAGCATGCGTCACTGGCCCGGCTGCGCGCGATCGAGCAGGGGTTGCCGCTGGCGCGGGTGGCAAATACCGGCATCACGCAGATGATCGACGCGCGGGGCCGGGTCACGGCAGAGCTGGCTTTTGGCACGGCGGGGCATCTGGATGCGGCGTTGCCGGGGCCGATGGTCGCGCCGCCCTATGCGCGCTGGGGCGACTGGCCCGTGGCACTGTTGCTGGGCGGTTGCGTGTTGTGGCTTTTCGGGCGCAGGTCCAAGCCCACGGCTTGACCTTGGGCCGCCGCTGGCCCATAGGCAGCACCATCGCCCCCCCCAACGGCTTCCTGACGGGGGGAGGTTCACAAAAATGGAGCGCGACCCCCATGAGCAGACAAAACTATATTTTCACCTCTGAATCGGTGTCAGAGGGGCATCCCGACAAGCTGTGCGACCGTGTGTCGGACGCCATTCTGGACGCGTTCCTGACCGAAGAGCCCAATGCGCGGGTGGCCTGCGAAACCTTCGCCACCACCGGCCGCGTGGTTGTCGGCGGCGAGGTGGGCCTTTCCGACAAGAAGGCCCTGAAAGAGATGATGGAGCGGGTCGAGGATATCGTGCGCGGTTGCGTGCGCGACATCGGCTATGAACAGGACGAGTTTCACTGGAACACGCTGAAGGTGCAGAACTATCTGCACAAGCAATCGGCGCATATCGCGCAGGGCGTGGACAAGGACGGGGCCGGCGATCAGGGCATCATGTTCGGTTATGCCTGCCGCGAGACGCCGGAACTGATGCCGGCACCGATCCAATATGCCCAAGCCATCCTGCGGCGTCTGGCCGAGGTGCGCAAGAATGGCACCGAGCCGCTGCTGCGCCCGGATGCCAAATCGCAACTGTCACTGCGCTATGTCGATGGCAAGCCGGTGGAGGTCACCTCGATCGTGCTGAGCCATCAGCATGCCAGCGAGGCGCAGTCCAGCGCCGATGTGCGCGCGATTGTGGAGCCTTATATCCGCGAGGTTCTGCCGGCGGGCTGGATCACCGAGGCGACGGAATGGTGGGTGAACCCGACCGGAACCTTCGTGATCGGCGGGCCGGACGGTGATGCGGGCCTGACCGGGCGCAAGATCATCGTGGACACCTATGGCGGGGCGGCCCCGCATGGCGGCGGCGCGTTTTCGGGCAAGGATCCGACGAAGGTTGACCGCTCGGCGGCTTATGCGGCGCGGTATCTGGCCAAGAATGTGGTGGCCGCAGGGTTGGCGGATCGCTGCACCTTGCAGGTCAGCTATGCGATTGGCGTGGCCAAGCCGCTGTCGATCTATGTTGATACGCATGGAACGGGTCAGGTCGAGGCCGAAGCGATTGAACGCGCTGTGATGGCCTGCATGGATCTGACGCCGCGCGGGATACGCACGCATCTTGGTCTGACGCGGCCGATCTATGCCCGCACCAGCGCCTATGGCCATTTTGGCCGCACGCCCGAGGCGGATGGTGGATTTTCGTGGGAAAAGACCGATCTGATCGAGGCGCTGAAAAAGGCGGTCTGATCCGGCAGGGCGGGTTCGGGGGGGCATCGAGCCACCGCTTACCGGGGCTGGCCAAGGGGTGATTTTGAACGGCGGTCCCCAAGGGCCGCCGTTTTTCGTTGCGCTTTTGTGATGTTGGTGCCGGGGTAGGGGCAGGGAAATACAAGGGAGAATGCGATGGGGATCGGGGCACCGCCAAAGGGCGGCTGGGCGATGGGCATGGCGGAAATGATGGTGACGGATTACGCCGTGTCATACCGTTTCTGGACCGAAGTGCTGGGGTTTGATCTGGCGTTTGAGCGTCCGGCGCAAAAGCTCGCCTGTTTGCAACGGCCCGAAGGCGCACAGGTGATGATCTATCAGCGCGACGGCGACTGGGAGGTGGGCCCGATGGAGCCACCCTTTGGCCGCGGGTTGGTGGTGCAGATCTATGTCGCGGATGCGGCGGCGGTGGCGGCGAAGGTGACGGCGGCGGGGGTGCCGTTCTATGTGGCGCTGCGCGAGAAATGGCGCGATTGGGGCGACCGGATGGGCGGGCAGCGCGAGTTTCTGGTGCAGGATCCGGATGGCTATCTGGTGATGGTGGCGCAGCGGATCGGTGAGCGGCCGCTGGATGCGGGCTGAAAGGCCCCGCGATGCCAGAGCCGGTGATGCTTGACCCGGCTGTGGCGCGCGGATAACCGGGCGGCTGTTTTACCCCGAGGCTGCAATGACCGACGAGATCGCCCCCGAAGTGGCCCCCGAACGCCGGAATTTCTATGGCCGGATCCGGGGCAAGACCCTGCGCGCCAGCCAGAAGGATTTTCTGGCGCAGGATTTGGCGGCGCTGACCCTGCCGGGCATCGCGCGCCACGAAGATCCGAACCGTGCCAAGCTGGATCTGGGCTTTGCGGGCGGGCGGCCTTTGTGGCTGGAGATCGGCTTTGGCGGCGGCGAACATCTGGTGGCGATGGCGCAACGCTATCCGGAGGTGTTTTTGCTGGGGGCAGAGCCTTTCGTCAACGGGATCGCGATGCTGCTGGGCAAGGTGCGGGCCGAACAGGTGACCAATCTGGCGCTGCATCCCGGCGATGTGCGCGATCTGTTCGAGGCCCTGCCAGCGGCCTGCGTCGCCAAGGCATTCCTGAATTATCCCGACCCCTGGCCCAAATCGCGCCACCACCGCCGCCGCTTTGTGACGCCGGGCTATCTGGCGCAATTGGCGCAGGCGATGGCCCCGGGGGCCGAGTTCCGCGTCGCCACCGACATTCCCGATTACGTGCGCCAGACGCTGCAAGAGGTGCCAAAGGCCGGATTTGATCTGGTGCAGCAGGCGGGCGCGGGCGGCGCCTGGGCGGATTGGCATTCCACCCGTTATGAGCAAAAGGCGCTGCGCGAGGGCCGCGCGCCGCATTACCTGACCTTTCGCCGCGCGGGCTGAACCGGCAGGGACCAAGAGCCTCCGGCAGGGACCAAGAGCCTCCGGCGGGGAATATTTGACCCACATTGAAGGTATTGCCCGGATCTTGCGCCTTCAATGTGGTCTAAATATCCCCCCCCCCGGAGGGTTCGACACGGGCCGCAAGGCGCTGTCTGCGGCAGGTGGACCCCGGCATGTGCTTGCGCTATCAGGCGGGGGATCAGTTGAGGGAGATCCATATGTCCGGCCATGATGTTGCCAAACCGATGACCTCGGGGAAATCGGGGCCTTTGACAGGGACGGCTTTGGTGCCGGGGGACAAGTCGATCTCGCACCGGGCGCTGATCTTTGGCGCGATGGCTTTGGGCGAGACACGGGTG
>JANNBI010000362.1:0-1910 GCA_031385345.1 Paracoccaceae bacterium
CTGGACGAAACCCGGACCCGCGGCGTGATGATGCCGCCACCCCGCGCCCATCTGCGCTATTCCAACCAGTTCAACACCGACGGACGCTGGCTGGGTCATGGCGGTTATGGCGGGCAATATATGCTGGTGGATATGCAGACCGGGCGGGTGGCGGTGTTTCTGTCGGTGCTGGACACCGAGGACGGCTATCTGTCGGACTACTATCCGCCGATCATCCAGATGCTGGCCGAGATCTGTGCGGGGTAAGGGGGGGTATTTTCTGGCCCTGCGGTACTTGCGGCGGCGGGGAAACCCTCCGGGGGGGGATATTTAAACCACATTGAAGGCGCGCGGGGGTGGGCCATCTGGCAAGGGGGCGCGGGCAGGGGGCCGGGCGGTCGGCGGCAACCACGCGACGCGCGACCGCGGGCGGCATGCAATTTTGACTTCCCCCCTTGGGGTTTCCTTGCTAGGGAAAAGGGATGAGCAATCGCGGCACGCCCTTTCACTCGCCCCGACGCCGACGCTGACCGCGTCCGGCGCTGACCCCTTGCCGGGGCGGCTCACCCAAGATCGGCCTGCTTTTCCCGGTCGTCCCTCCAATAATATTGACCTTTCACTCTGGCTTTGGCACCCCTTGGCCCGGCCCATAAGGAAACCGCCCGATGATCTCTGCCGTTTTGCCGACCTACAACCGCGCCGCGCTGGCCTTTGTCAAAGGCGAGGGGTCGTGGCTGACGACCGAGGATGGCAGCCGCTATCTGGATCTGGGCGCCGGGATCGCGGTGAACGCGCTGGGCCATGCCAATCCCGATCTGGTGGCGGCCCTGACCGACCAGGCGCAAAAGCTGTGGCATGTGTCGAACCTGTACCGCATCCCCGAACAGGAACGGCTGGCCTTGCAACTGGTGGACAAGACCTTTGCCGACACAGTGTTCTTCACCAACTCCGGCACCGAAGCCTGCGAGCTGGCCATCAAGATGGCGCGGAAATACCACTACGACCAAGGCGCGCCGCGCGCCGAGATCATCACCTTCGAAGGCGCGTTTCATGGCCGGTCCACCGCCGCCATCGCCGCCTCGGGGGCCGAGAAGATGGTCAAGGGCTTTGGCCCGTTGATGCCAGGCTTCCGCCAGATCGCCTTTGGCGACCACGCGGCCCTGCGCGCGGCCGTCACCAGCCAGACCTGCGCCGTCCTGATCGAACCCATTCAGGGCGAGGGCGGCATCCGCACCCTGCCCGACGCCTGCCTGAAGGGTCTGCGCGATCTGTGCGACGAACACGGCGCGCTGTTGATCTTTGACGAGGTGCAATGCGGCATGGGCCGGTCGGGCAAGCTGTTCGCGCATGAATGGGCCGGGGTTACCCCCGACATCATGATGGTGGCCAAGGGCATCGGCGGCGGCTTTCCCCTTGGCGCGGTTCTGGCCACCGAAGAGGCGGCCTCGGGCATGGTTGCGGGCACGCATGGCTCGACCTATGGCGGCAACCCGCTGGCCTGCGCCGTGGGCGCGCGGGTGATGGAGATTGTGGCGGACGACGCCTTTCTGGCCGCCGTCAACCGCAAGGGCGCGATCTTTGCCCAAGGCCTTGAAAGCCTGGTGGCGCGGCACCCGACCGTTTACGAGGCGGTGCGCGGTCAGGGCCTGATCCTAGGCCTGAAATGCAAGATGACCAACACCGATGTGGTCAAGGCCAATTACGCCCAGCACCTGCTGACCATCCCCGCCGCCGACAATGTCATCCGCCTGCTGCCCGCCCTGAACATCCCCGAAGCCGATATTGCCGAGGCTGTGGCCCGCCTTGACCGCGCGGCAACGGCCTTGGGGGCCTGAACCGGACCCCGCCTTCATCTTGATCCAAATATTCCTGCGGGGGAGGCGCAATTTGCCCGCAAATTGCGCCCCGGGGGTGCAAAACCCCCGACGCCG
>JANNBI010000373.1:0-4895 GCA_031385345.1 Paracoccaceae bacterium
CTTCACGCGAGGGTATTTATGCCGCAGGGAACATCCTGCGCGGTGTCGAAACCGCTGGGTGGTGCTGGGCCGAGGGCCGGGCAATCGCGCAGGCAATGCTGGCGGATCAGGCGCCGCCTCGCCACTCGAAAGCCCAAAGCGTTGCGCCGCAAATCGCACTGCTGGCTGGTCAGGGTCTGCGATGGATCATGCCACAGGCCTGGCACCCCGGTGCAGCACTGACCTTGCAACTGAATGCAGACCGCCCTCACCGCGGGCATTTGGTGGCGCGCGACAGCACGGGATCGGTGGTTTATACTCAAAAGCTAACCACCGCACCCGAACGGCGTGTCACCCTGTCGCCGCAACTGGGGTCCGCGACTGGTCCTGTCACCTTTTCGCTGGAAGTTTGAATGCGCATTCTGGCCATTGATCAAGGCACGACCTCGACCCGGATTTTGGAACTGTCCGACCGTGGCACCCGGCTTTTGGGCCAGCGGCGGCATCAGACCCGCTATCCCGCCCCGGACCGGGTTGAAATGGACCCGGCCGAAATCCTTGGCCATATCCGTGACTTGCTGGACGAGGCGGGAGATGCGGATGGGATCGCTTTGGCCAATCAAGGGGAAACCTGTCTGGCTTGGGACGCGGCGACAGGCACCCCGCTGTCACCGATGATCTCATGGCAGGACCGTCGCAGCCAGGATTTGTTGGGCAAGCTGGACGCGGACCTGATCACCGCCCGGTCGGGCCTGCCACTGGATCCCTATTTTTCGGCTGGAAAGCTGGCTTGGATGCGGCGAAACCTGCCGGACGTGGCTGGACCCGGCGTGCGAATGGGGACTTCGGATGCTTGGCTTCTGGACCGGTTGACCGGACATTTCGCGACAGATCGGGCGACCGCCTCGCGCACAGGGTTGATGAACCTAAGAACAGGTCATTGGGATCCGGTGCTTTGCGCAGCTTTTGACATCCCGGTTGAAGTGTTGCCCGAGATCCGTGCAAATATCGCCGGCTTTGGCGCTGTAGGGCGCAGTCCTGTTCTGGCGGCGATTGTCGATCAGCAGGCGGCACTTTATGGTCATGGCGCGCGACACCCGGGACAGGGCAAGATCACCTTTGGCACCGGCGCTTTTGCCCTGGCGCTGACCGCTACATGCCCGGATTCGTCCACGCTGCAAGGTCTGTTGCCGACCGTTGCATGGGATTTGGGTCAGGGCATCCGTTATGCGGTGGACGGCGGGGTGCAGGATGCCGGATCGGCAGTAGACTGGGCGTTGCGCGCTGGTCTGGCCGCGGGTTTGCAGGATTTTGACAATTTCCCCCATGACACGGCCATAGGTCGCGGGCTGGTGTTTCTGCCCGCCTTTTCGGGGCTTGGTGCGCCCGATTGGGACCGCAGCGCCGCGCCGTTGATTCTGGGCCTTGGACCCGAGATGGGACGGCGCGATCTGTGTCAGGCTTTGTTGGAGGGGATCTGCTATCAGACCGCGACACTGACCGAGCTGCTGACCCAGACGACTGGGCTTGGCTCACCAATTTCGATCGACGGCGGTCTGTCGAAAAGTGCTGCCTTTGCCCAGTTTCTGGCCGACGCCTGTGGAATGGAAATCCGCGTTTCGACAGAGCCGGAATGCACGGCGTTTGGTGCGGCGCTAATGGCGGCAGAGGTCTTGGGTTACCGCCACGAACGCACGGCCGACACCATAAGTTTTGTCCCGCGCAAGCAGCCTGAACAATGGCGCCGTCGGTTTCAGGCGGCTTTGGACCGCGCCAAAGGTTGGCGAGATATTTGACCGGGTGGTCGCGGCTTATGGGCGGAACAAGCTTCCGGAGCCCGCCTTTACTGCGACCGGACTGGATCACTCTTTGTGTCCGTCACGCCCAATCCTGACCCAATATGTGAGCGTCTTTCGGGATGTTAGCTATCGCGGTAACAGTCAATCTCGGCACTGCGAAAAATCACCCGCTTCGCATCAGGATCAGCGGCGATGTGCCAAGTGATGACATTTGGCACCTTGCCAAGCCCCTAGGCGAAAGCATGCAACGGCCCCAACCACTGACCTTTCGGAACTGCCAATTCAGCCGAACCGCACCTCTGTGTCCCAATCCTTGCAACGTTGCGCAAGGTCGGCTGGAAAGGGAAGGTCGGTGAACACGGTGTCAATTTCGGACAAAGACGCGAGTTTGACGGGGGCAGAGCGGCCAAGTTTCGTGGCGTCCGAAACCAGAAACACGTTGCGAGATTGCCGGATGATGGCGCGCGAGACCCGAACTTCGGGTAGGTCGAAATCCAGAAGATCTCCGTCCAGATCCAGCGCCGACGTGCCGATCACCGCGAAATCGACCTTGAATTGCTCGATGAAGTCCGTGGTCAGTTCACCCACCAGTCCGCCATCAGACCGCCGCAGCGCCCCGCCAGCTACCATGATCTCGCAGGATTCGTTGGCCAGCAGGATGTTGGCGACGTTGATGTTATTGGTGACGACGGTAATGTTGGTGTGGTTCAAAAGTTCGCGCGCGACGGCCTCGGTTGTCGTGCCAAGATTCAGAATCATCGAACTGTTGTTCGGAATAGCCTGCGCGCACAGCCGCCCGATAGTGGCCTTGGCCACGTCATTCATGCGCCGCCGGTCTTCATAGCGAAAATTCGACACTCCGGCGCGCAGGACCGCACCGCCGTGGACCCGGTCCAGCAACCCCGCGTCCGCCAGATCTGACAAATCCCGCCGAATGGTTTGCAGCGTAACCTGAAACTTTTCGGCCAAAGTTTCAACGACGACCCGGCCATCAGTCCGGGCGACCTCAAGAATCTCTGACTGCCGAAAGCTAAGCGCCATGGCTGCGTTCCATCTTTTTGCGACGATCAAACCGGCGGTTCCGTGGCGCTTTGAGGATTCAATCTCACGAATTCCAAGGCTTTTGGCAACGTCGAATGTCAGAGGAAAGGTTCGGTTTTTCGGGCGTCAGCGCCAATTCCTGCAATTCTTTGACGCTTTCGAACCGAAAATGCGCGTTTCGGTCTAATTAGCACAAAAGCGAACATTTTCTTTGACACGGAGACGTGAACAGGTTTATCCCCTGTGATGTCGATCGGGGGGGAGACCGCGTTGCATCACGAACCTGCGATTCTGCCTACGGTTGACCTGTTCGTCATCGGTGGCGGCATCAATGGCACCGGCATCGCCCGCGACGCAGCCGGACGCGGTCTGTCGGTCACCTTGGCCGAACAGGGCGATCTGGCGCAGGCCACGTCCAGCGCATCGACCAAGCTTTTCCACGGTGGGCTGCGGTATCTGGAATATTTTGAGTTTGGACTGGTCCGCAAAGCCCTGAAAGAGCGTGAGACCTTGTTGGTGGCGATGCCGCATATCTCTTGGCCGATGCGGTTCGTTCTTCCGTATCATCCCGACATGCGGTTCGAAGGCGACACGCCGACATCGAAACTCTTGGCGCGGATCATGCCCTGGATGAAGGGGCGGCGGCCGGCATGGCTGATCCGGCTTGGGCTATTTTTGTATGATCACCTCGGCGGGCGCGGGATCTTACCGGGAACGCGGACGGTTGATCTTCGGTCAGACCCGGCAGGCCGGGCGCTGAACCAAAAGTTCGAACAGGCTTATGAATATTCGGATGTCTGGGTCGAAGATTCGCGCTTGGTCGTGTTGAATGCGCGCGATGCGCAGGCCCGTGGGGCGCAGATATTGGTGGCGACAAAGGTGATTTCGGCCGACCGGATTGATGGTCTGTGGCGCGTTATCACTGACGGACCGCAGGGCCAATCGGTCTATCACGCCCGCGCCCTGGTGAACGCCAGCGGCCCCTGGGTTGGCGATGTGATCCGCGACGTGACCCGCATCACGTCAACCGAAGGTGTGCGGCTGGTGCGTGGAAGCCATATCGTGACGCGTAAACTTTACGACCACGACCGCTGCTATTTTTTCCAAGGCTCGGATGGCCGGATCATTTTCGCCATCCCGTATGAGCAGGATTTCACCCTGATCGGCACCACGGATCAGGACCACCACGGATCGCCCAATGAGGCCCGCTGCACGGAGGCTGAGCAGGACTATCTCTGCGCCTTCGCCTCGCAGTATTTCGCGAAACCTGTCAACCGCGACGATGTGGTTTGGACCTATTCGGGCGTGCGGCCTTTGTATGACGACGGGGCGAAATCCGCGACCGCTGCGACGCGCGACTATGTGCTGTCATTGGATCAGAACGGTGCCCCGCTGCTAAATGTTTTCGGCGGCAAAATCACCACCTATCGGCGTCTGGCCGAAGAGTCTTTGGCCAAACTTGTGCCGTTCTTTGATCAGGCCAAAGGCGATTGGACGGCGCGGGTAGCCTTGCCGGGGGGTGACTTTCCGCATGACGGCGTTACCGCGCTGCGCGCCAGATTTCGCCGCGACTATCCCTTCGTGACCGAGGCTTGGGCCGCGCGGCTGATCCGGGCTTATGGCACCGAAGCCGGTCTTGTGCTGGGGTCGGCAAAGTCGGTTGCCGATTTGGGCCATGATTTTGGTGCCACGTTGACCGAAGCAGAATTGCGCTGGATGGTGTCACGCGAATTTGCCCGAACGGCGGCAGATGTTGTCTGGCGGCGTAGCAAACTGGGGCTGCGGCTAAGTGCGGCGCAGATCGCGGCTATTGATATGTTCATGGCAGGCATCATCGAACAGGGGGCCGCTGCCCCCGCAGCGGAATAAGGACAGTCAGATGGCACTTGAATTCAAGGGGGTATCTCGTCAGGTCGAAGGGCGGATGCATATCCACCCAACCGACCTGACGCTGGAAAAGGGCACAATGAACGTGCTTTTGGGCCCAACGCTGTCGGGAAAGACCAGTCTGATGCGGTTGATGGCCGGGCTGGATGCGCCGACCACGGGCCGGATTTTCTGGAACGGCGCCGATGT
>JANNBI010000398.1:0-3387 GCA_031385345.1 Paracoccaceae bacterium
CCTGCGGCGAAGAATTCGCGAACCGCGTTAGCGCCGGGGCCGCCTCTTGGGCAAAGCGCGAGGCTGCGTATTTCGAGTGGCGGATCGTGATCTCCTGAAAATCCTCGACGCCCCACAGGTTGCGGTTCTGGCATACGGCCCGCAGGTAGAAGCTCGCCATGCCGAGGGTCTTCGCGCCCACCTCGGAATTCCAGCAGTAGAAGCCCCGGAAGTAGAGATCAGGGGAGCCATCCGGCAGCCTGCCCGCCTCGATCGGGTTGTGGTCGTCGACGAGGAACAGGAAGACGTCCCGGTCCGAAGCATAGAGCGTAGTCGTGTCGCGGCTGATCTCGACATCGGGGTTATAAACCCCGGTCGACCAGTTGAGCACTCCCGGCACCTTCCAGCGCGTGTCACCGGTGCCATTGCCTGCGATGCGCTGAACTGCCTCGACCAGTTCATGGTCATGGATGCGTCCATAGTCTGGGCCAGTCACGGCGCGCAGCTCCGTGCGGCCATCCTCGGTCTCGAAGGTCTTCACTTGCTCGGCCCGATGGTTGGCGAGGCCATACTGCAGGTTGATCCCCGCCAGCGGCGCGGGCAGCTGCCGCAGATAGGAGGCGGGCGCGCCGACGATGCTGGCAAGCTGGCCGAACGCCCAGTGCGTGGGTGCAACCGGTTCATGCGCCTTTGGCAAGACCAGATGCAGCCGCTCGGGGTTGTCACGCGCGGCCTCGACGCGGATGTCCGCGGTCTGCACCACCCGGCTGCGGCTCCGCTCAGACCGGCCCTTCACCGTTGTCCAGAGATCATCGAGCGACAGATACCTCTCGTCGTCAGGCCGGTTGAACCATTCGGACGACACCCGCCCGTTCCGCTCACCCCGGCTCACATCGACCTTCCAGCCACCGACCCGCACCGGCTGCACCGGATCCAGAACTTCCCCAACGCCCGTCGGTAATCTCCCACGACAGGCGCTGGGAGCCACTCTCCCAACCCTCAACCTATCAACCGAAAGCCGGCACGGCTCTCACTCTCAGTCATTTCGGTCAGAAAGCGGTCATTCCGGAAAGAAGGGAGAACAACGTTTCACGTTCTTCTCGGCAATACCGTCCTTGCCTCGGTCACACTTCGGCGGAAGCAACTTCCTCTTATCGCGAATTCTTTACGCCGCCTTTACGCCGTTCTTCCCAATCCCGAATGGTATCCTTACGGGCAGCAGGTCCAATCTCGCGGTGTCCAATCAGGAGTATCCGCTATGCTTGACATCATTTACCTCGGCCTCGGCTTGGGCGGGTTCGCCCTGTTCGCCCTGATCGTCCGCAGCATGGAGCGGATGTGACGTGGCCCTGTTCGATATGATCCTGGGCGGCACAGTTGCCGTGGGCCTGTTGGTTTACCTCGGGGCCGCCTTGTTGCGGCCTGACCGGTTTTAAGGGGGGCAAATCATGACATTACTGGCTTACACCCTCTACTTTGCCGTCCTGATCGGCGCGGCGCTCGGCCTTGCCGCCTGGATGGGCCGCGTCTATGGCGGCGTTTCTGCACTCGCTGGGGTCGAGCGCGCGTTCCTGCGCGCAAGCGGCGTCAACCCCGGACGCGAGATGACCTGGGGCACCTATGCCATGGCGGTGCTTGCGTTCAATCTGGTCTGTTTTCTGGTGCTTTATGTGATCTTGCGGGCGCAAGGTGCGCTGCCGCTGAACCCGGATGGCATTGGCGGCATGGCCCCTGACCTTGCCTTCAACACCGCCATCAGCTTCGTCACCAATACCAACTGGCAGGCCTATTCGGGCGAAGCGCAGCTTTCTTACCTGTCGCAGATGGCCGGGCTTACGGTGCAGAACTTTGTCAGCGCGGGCACCGGGATGGCAGTGGCGGTCGCGGTGATCCGGGGCTTTACGGCGGCGAAGGGTGCCACGCTGGGCAATTTCTGGTTGGATCTGACGCGGTCGGTTTTGTGGATATTGTTGCCACTGTCGGTGGTGCTGGCGTTGTTTTTGGCATGGCAAGGCGTGCCGCAAACGCTGCAAGGCGCAGTCACCGCAACAGGCGTCGAAGGGGGCGAGCAGATTATTGCGCGCGGCCCGGCGGCAGCGCAGATTGCGATCAAGCAGCTTGGCACAAACGGCGGCGGATTCTTTGGCGTGAATTCGGCGCATCCGTATGAGAACCCTACGATTGCGTCAAACCTTGCGCAAAGCCTGTCGATTCTGCTGATCCCGGTCGCCTTTTGTTTCCTGTTCGGCCAAATGGCGGGCGACCGTCGGCAGGGTTGGGCGATCTTTGCTGCGATGGCGGTGATGTTCGTGGCCGGGCTTGCGGTGATCCATGCCTATGAGGTGGCGGGCAACCCGGCCCTTGGCTTGGGCGCAAACATGGAAGGCAAGGAGCAACGCTTTGGCGCGATGTTATCTTCACTGTGGGCGGCGTCTACCACGGCTGCGTCCAATGGATCAGTTAACGCGATGCCTGACAGTTTCATGCCGCTGTCGGGCCTTGTGATGATGGTCTTCATGCAGATTGGCGAGGTGATCTTTGGCGGCATAGGTGCGGGGCTTTATGGCATGCTGCTTTATGTCGTGCTGGCGGTGTTCTTGGCCGGGCTGATGGTGGGGCGCACGCCCGAATACCTTGGCCGCAAGATCGAGGCGCGCGAGGTGACGCTGGCGGTGTTGGCCTTCCTGTCGATGCCCTTGGGCATTCTGGTCGGCGGTGCGATTGCGGCAACCGTTCCACAGGCACTGGAGGCGGTGCAGGACGCAGGCCCGCACGGCTTCAGCGAGATCCTTTATGCCTATTCATCGGCCACCGGCAACAATGGGTCGGCCTTTGGTGGTTGGGGGGCTGCGAACCCTTGGCACACCACGGCACTTGGCCTGATCATGCTGCTGGGGCGCTATGCGATCATTGTGCCGTTGCTGGCGATTGCAGGCTCGATGATCCGCAAGCCAAAGTCGGCCACCACCAGCGGCACCTTTCCCACCCATGGCCCGCTGTTCGTCACCCTTTTGGTGCTGACCGTGCTGATCCTTGGCGCGCTGACCTTCTTTCCCGTCCTTGCCCTTGGCCCCATCGCGGAAGAAACCGCGCGGGTGGCCGGGCAAAGCTTTTGAGGCAACCCATGTCCAGAAATGAAAAAACGGCCGATATGTCCGGCCTTTACGCCGCTGCCATCCGGCAAAGCGTGATCAAGCTTGACCCACGAAAGTTGTGGCGCAACCCGGTGATGTTTGTCACCGCCGTGGTGGCCGCGATGACCACGGTGCTTGGCCTGCGTGATCTTGTGTCAGGCACTGCTGGTGCGGGCGTGGCATTGCACATTGCCTTCTGGCTATGGCTGTGTGTGCTGTTTGCCAACTTTGCCGAAGGTCTGGCCGAAGGCCGGGGCCGCGCGCGGGCCGATAC
>JANNBI010000413.1:0-2103 GCA_031385345.1 Paracoccaceae bacterium
TCAAACACCGCCGCCTTGCCCGCCAGATTGGCAGCCCCGTAAGCTTCGGGGAAGGTCACGTTGACCTTGACCGCGTCACCGACGGCAGCGCCGATCAGTTGCGCCTCAAACCCCGGGATGAAAGAGTTGGAGCCCAGAACCAGCGGGTAATCTTCGCCCGAACCGCCTTCAAAGAACTCGCCATCGACGGCGCCTTTGAAGTCGATCGTTACCTGATCGCCGTCCTTGGCTTTGGCCCCTTTTTTCTTGTCCTCAAAGGACTGGGCGGTGCCGGCCAGATTTTTCAGCGCCTCGTCAACCGAAGCATCGTCAGCTTTGACGATCAGCTTGTTCAGCTTGATCTTGCCAGCGTCGATTTCCGGAATCGGCGGCAGGGCTTCGTAGGTCATCTCGACCACGACATCCTGACCCTCCTTCCAAGTCTCGCCACCGACCATCTTCACGTCGGGCTGCAAGGCCGGGCGGTCGCCGGATTTTTCAAAATGTGCCTTCATCGCGCCGTCGATGGCATCCTGCATCGCATCGCCCACCAGACGCTGGCCGAACTGCTTGCGCAGGATCGCCAAGGGAACCTTGCCCTTGCGAAAACCTTTGATTTCCACATCGGGCTGCGCTTCCAGCAGCTTTTCCGTCACTTTGGCGTCCAGCTCGGTCGCCAACAGCGTAATGGTATAGCCGCGCTTCAGGCCTTGGTTCAGGGTCTCGGTAACCTGCATGTCGTCATCCTTCTTTTGTTAAGCGCTTGGCTTAGCTTAGCTTTTGGTGCGGGTAGAGGGACTTGAACCCCCACGCCTTGCGGCGCCAGAACCTAAATCTGGTGCGTCTGCCAATTTCGCCATACCCGCAAATTGCCACGACGCGACCCGGCCCACCACGACAGGCAGGACCAGACCGCTTCGCAAATCCGCGCCCTTCTAACAAAGGCGCCGCGCGGATGCGAGAGGAAAAACATCGGATGAATAATCGCGGGTTTTCCACAAATGGACGTGGCATTAACCCAATCTTGCCATATTCTGATGGAAAAACATCCAAGTGGAACACCACTGGCGCAGTCGGGCAGGAGCATCGTCCATGACACAGCACACAAGTTTGAAAGATCTGTCCTTTGCGACCGGTCTGACGCATGGGCTGTTGCAGGGCACGCGGGTGCTGACACTGGACGGTGACATTCCGGTGGACTTTCTGGACATTGGCGACCGGGTCTTGACGCGGTCCGGGGTGCGGATCCTGCAATCCATTGAAATCACGGTGCTGCGCCATGCGCGGATGGTGCGTATCGGCGCCTCGACCTTGGGTCAGGACCGCCCGGAAGGCGATGTTCTGGTCCCCGCGACACAAGACGTTTTGGTGCGCGACTGGCGGGCAATGGCCTTTGCCGGGACCAGTCAGGCGCTGATCGCCGCGTGGCGGCTGACCGACGGCGAATTCATTCGCGGCGAAACGCTGGATCAGGCGCGGATCTATTCGCTGGGCTTTGACGAGGCGGTGGTGGTTTACGCCGGCGGTCTGGAACTCGCCTGCGAGCCGGCGGTTCAGCGCGTCTGATTTTGACGTTTCGACCTTAAACAGGCCGTCCTTCGGGGCGGCCTTTTGGTTTTGTCCCCTTCGCCGTCACAGACCCAAGGCGCGAAACACCTTCGACAATTCTTCGGGCAGATCCTCGGCAATCAGACCGGGACCGAAGGACCGCGCACATTCGACATGCAGCCATGCCCCGGTACAGGCGGCGTCGAAGGGGCTGAACCCCCGCGCCAGAAGCCCGGTGATGAACCCCGCCAGCACATCGCCTGACCCTGCGGTCGCCAGCCACGGGGCCGCGCGGTCATAAGCGGCGGAGTTTATGGCGCAGCGGCCCGAAGGGTCGGCGATCACCGTGTCGGGGCCTTTGAACAGCACGGTGCATCCGGCGCGGGCGGCAGCGTCGCGGGTGGCGTCGACCTTTGAATAGGCCGGGCCCTTGGTCGCCGGGGCGTCCAGCTTGGCGGCGAGGTCGGGGAACAGGCGGGCGAATTCACCGGCATGGGGGGTAAGAATGCAGGTGTCGTGCAGAAGGGCAAACAGCGTTGGGTCGCGGGACAGAAGGGTCAGGGCGTCAGCGTCGAG
>JANNBI010000522.1:0-1558 GCA_031385345.1 Paracoccaceae bacterium
CCTCGCCGCCAAACTGCACCGCCACCCGATTTCCGCCTGACCCACAGATCCCTCCCGAAAGGACCGAACATGGCCAATCCGCGCCACGAACTGAACTTCCTCGAATTTTTGCAGACCTTCCGTCGCGGCGAACTGCTGACCGAAGGCGATGAAAAACTGAACGAGCTGATGACCGCCATTCAGAAAACCGGCAACGGCGGCGACATGACCCTGAAACTGAAATTCAAGGTCAACAAGGCCGGGCAGATCGAAATGACCCCTGCCCTGACCATCAATCGCCCGACCCGCCCGCTGGGCACCGGCATCTACTTTTCCACCGACGATGGCCGCCTGACCCGCCGCGATCCCAACCAGATGGACATCGAGGATGAAATCGAACGCCGCCGCACCGGCGACGTGAACTGATCTGCAAACTCAACCGAAAGGCACGACTATGACGAAAGACACCGCAACCAGCGCCGCCGCCGTTCAGGCGCAAGCTGCCCCGGACTATGCCGGCAAGGCGCTGGAGGCTGCCATCGCCGCCGCCACCCGCGCCAACCCGGTCATCACCGGCCCGGACGATACACAATATGCGCTGGTCCCGCCCGGCTTTCAGAAGGTGGAACTGACGGACGATACCCGCCTCGCCCCATGGCCGCAGGCCCGGATAATTGTCGATGATCAGGCCTCGATGATCAAATATGTCAACCGGTTCAGCACCCCACGGTCTGTCCTGATGGCCGATTTCAACAGCCTTGCCATCACCGCCCGGTTGGATTGGCACGCCGACAATACGGAACAGGTCATGACGCGCAGCCAGATCATCACGCGCAGCCAGACCGGCCCTGATGAACACTCGGTGACCCTGAAACTTCTTCCGTCCGAAGAGTTCACCCGCTGGGACAAGATGCAGGGCAAACAGCACGCACAGGCCGATTTCGCCCGCTTTCTGGAAGAGAACGCCGTCGATATCCTGCACCCCGACGCCGCCTCGATGATCGAACTCAGCCGCGATTTTGAGGCGACACAATCCAACACCTACAAATCCGCTGTCCGGCTGGACAATGGCGACCGCGCCTTGACCTTCCAATCGGAAACCAACGCGCAAAGCCGCATCGTGATCCCGCAGAAATTTACCCTGTCGATCCCGGTCTACAACGGCGAAGCGCCGGACGAACTGACCGCCCTGTTCCGCTGGCGTCCATCGGCGGGCAATGGCGTCACGCTGGGCTTTGAATGGCACCGCGTCGAATACCAGCGCCGCGCCCACTTTGCCGCCATCGCCCATGCCGTGGCCGAAGATACCGGCCTGCCCGTAATCATGGGCCGCACCTGACCCCCTGACCCTTTGGTGCGCCGCCCCGTGCGGGCGGCCATCCAAAGCGCCACCAATGCACAGGATCTTGCCAATGCTCCAGACCCCATCCCCAGATAAAATACCCGACATCCGCGCCACATACGACCGCCTGACGGCCGCAGCGATCCGCCACACCGTGGGCGGCATCCTGACCGAACCCGACATCAAAGGCATCACCCGCCGCCTGTCCCAGATCCACGCCATGACCGCCGAGGCTGC
>JANNBI010000467.1:0-7848 GCA_031385345.1 Paracoccaceae bacterium
CTGGACACGGTGGGCGGCGCGCGCGGGATGGAGCGGTTGCATCTGGCGCTGACGGGCGAGGTGCTGGAGGTGCGCGAGATCGTGGCCGGGCGCGCGGCGACGGTGGAGGCTTGGGTGCAGATCGTCGGCGGGGTTCTGGCCATGGTGGTCAATGTTGTGGGGGCCGATGTGGTGCCGGTGGGCGGCGGGCTGTCCAATGACGCCGGGCTGATTGCGCGGCTGGATGCTGCTGTGCGGGCGCGGATCCTGCGCAGGACCGACCGGCCCTTGGTGGTGCCGGCGGTCTGCGGGGCGGATGCCGGGCTGATCGGGGCGGCGGCGGCGGGGCAGGCGGCCTTTGGCTAAGGGGTTGGGCAACATGGAAAAGGCAATCGGATGATCAGGTTGGAAGTGGCGGTGGACGATGTTCTGGGGCTGGCGGCGGCGGTGGCGGGCGGGGCCGACCGGGTAGAGCTGTGCGCGGCGCTGGAGATTGGCGGGCTGACGCCTTCGGCCGGGTTGATGCAGGCGGCGGCGGGCTGCGGCGTGCCTTGCTATGCGATGATCCGGCCAAGGTCGGGCGGGTTTTGCCATGATGCGGCGGAACTGGCGGTCATGCGCGGCGATATCGGCGCGGCCCGGGGGTTCGGGCTGTCCGGGGTGGTGTTTGGCGCGCTGACCGCCCAAGGCGCGCTGGATCTGCCCGCGATGCGGGGTCTGTGCGACGCGGCGGGCGGCATGGGGATAACGCTGCACCGGGCCTTTGATCTGGTGGAGGATTGGCGCGCGGCGCTGGATGCGGCGGTCGATCTGGGGATAGAGCGGATCCTGACCAGCGGCGGCGCCTTGTCGGCCCCGGTGGGTGCGGCGCGGTTGGCCGAGGTGATGGCCTATGCCGGGGATCGGATCATCGTGATGCCGGGCGCGGGGGTTTCCGTGGCGACGCTGGGCGCGCTGGCGGGCCTGCCGCTGCGCGAGGTTCATGCCAGTTGCGCGGCCCCGGTTGCGGCGCAGGCGCGCAGTCTGGCGATGGGCTTTGAAAGTGCCGGTCGCAAGCGCACCGATGCGGGCGTGGTGGCGGGGCTGAAGGCGGCTTTGGCGCGGTTGGGATAGGGGCGGATCGGGCCTGTGAAAAGATGCGGGTGGGCGGGGTTAAATAGAATCGCCTGATAAATATATAAGGCGAGTGCAGCCAATCAAAGCCTTGATGTTTATGGATTCAATTTTATGGATTCATTAACACCTGATGGTATGGTTGCCGGGCTGCCAAAGCATTTAACGCAAACATCAGTCAATAGGGGAATTGCGAAATGGCCACTATTACTTTGACGTCTGGATATGCTGAGCTGGACAACTGGCCGGGGAACCTTTTCGACGCGCAGAATGGCGCGACGGTGATCACCAAGACTGCCACCACATTCGCCTATGAGTGCGACCCGTCGCATGAGTTTCCGGGATTTACCATCACCATCAGCGGCACCGGTTTTACCTATGACGGCAATGAGCCGCTGACGGGCACGATGACCAGTGTCACCATCAGGGATGAAAACGGCAACACTGTCCTGACCATCAGTGGCCTTGCGGCGGGAACGCCGGCCAGCGATCTGAACCTGTTTTACGCCAATATCTTTGGCTGGGAGTTTCCGGATGGCGGCACGTCCGGCACGCAAGCCAAAAACGCCTGGTCGCAGCTTTTGTCGGGCAATGACACGGTCAACGGAACCAGCGGCGATGATTATCGCGGCTCTCCGGGGGTGGATGCAGGCAATGACGTGTTCAACATGGGCAACGGCGACGACTGGGTCGCAGGCGGCATGGGGAATGACACGATCAAGGGCGGCAATGATTTTGATACCCTGAGCTTCGAGGAAACCCATTGGAATGAAGGCATTCCGATGGTGCGCGGTGCCAATGTGGATATGACGACCGGGGTTGTGCTGGATCCCTATGGGTTCAAGGACAAGATCACCGGCATCGAAAAAATTGTTGGGTCGTCCTATGCGGATGTGTTTCTGGGGGATGATAACGACAATACGTTTGTTGGCGCACGTGGCAAGGACACCATCAACGGCGGCGGTGGCGACCGCGACTGGGTTGACTATCAGGACGATACGAACTGGGGCGCGACACGGGGGATTGTTGCGGATCTGACGGCGGGCACAATCAAGGATGGGTTCGGCAACACCGATACGGTCAGCAATATCGAGAACATCTCGGGCACGCGCTACAATGATGTCTTTGTTGGAAATGGCGTGATGAATACCTTTGTTGGTGGTGAAGGCAAGGATAGCTATGACGGCAAGGGCGGCGATGATTTCATCTATTTTTTCAGAAGTTTCACAGATGGCAACGAAGGCCCGATCAACGTGGATCTGACGAAGGCGTCAAACCAGATCATCGACGATGGCTATGGCAATACTGAAACGGCAACCAGCATCGAAGGCATCATCGGCACCGACTTTGCGGACAAGATCAAGGGCACCAGCGGGTTCAATTACTTTGGTGGCAATGATGGCAAGGACACGATGACGGGCGGTGGCGGCAATGATTATTTTGAGTACTGGGATCTTGACGCGATGAATGATCAGGACGTCATTACCGATTTCACGTCCGGCAGTGGCGGCAATCAGGATGTGTTTAACATCAACATGTCCAACATGGGGGCCTCGACCACGCTGACGCTGGTCAACGGCACGGCGGCGACGCAGGCGGTGTCAACCTTCATCTTCGATACGGCGACGGACAAGCTGTATTGGGACGCCGATGGCACCGGGGGCGGGGCGCGGGTGACGGTGGCGGTTTTGCAAGGCGTCAATTCCCTGTCCGCGGCGAACTTCGATTTGTTTTAGCGGGCAATTGGGCCGGGGCCGGTGAATTGGCCCCGGCCTTTGGCGTTTGAATACAGTTTTTCAGGTTGGTGGAGGCGGCCTTTCGGTTTGCCGTTGCGTGTGTGTAAATTGGCCAGGGCGGCCGGTGACGTTGGGTGTTCTTGAATCCGATCCGACGTTTATCCTTCCTTAATCTCGACTTGCGATGCTGCGCGCAGTGTCAGGACGGGAGGATCCTAAGTTGACAATGCCTGGGTTGCTTTGGCGGGCAGTTTTGGGGTTGTTTTTGAGCATTTCGCCGCAGACTGCCCTTGCCGCCGGGGCGCCCTATTCGACCGATACTTTGAAGATCTTTCTGCTGATCGGCGGACTTGGTGCGGCTATACTGGCGCTGATGGGCGGGGCGACGGTGGCGCAGGGGGTGCTAGGGTTTTTTCAGCACCGACGATCCTGCAAGATTCCGGCGGTGCTGGAAACCAAGGATCACAGCTTTGACGGCCATATCACGGTGATCGGGCTGAACGGTTGCCGGTTTCAGCCGCTGAACAAGACAACCGAGGGCAAGCTGCTGCGCCTTCTCGCCAGTCCGGTTTTCCATGATTATGACATCAGGATCAAAGACATGCCACATCCGGTGTTTGTCGATGGGTTCTACGTCGTTTACGCACCCTTGTATTTCTATGACCCGATCACGCGGGCGGAACTGACCGATCTGCTGCACTTGTCGCGAGTCGCGCCGGACCTTGCACCGCGCATCGGACGCCCGACCACCGGCAAAACCTACCGCCAGGAAATCGCCCGAAGGCGCGAGATGATCGACCGGCTGAAAGGCGCGATGCAGCATTAGGCGGGGGGCAGGGTGATTTGCGAAAGGGGAAGCCCAGGTTGGGGGAAAGCTGCGTCTGAGTGGACGTGACTGTCGGGGTGGCGCTGACCGAGGGGCTGGCAGAGACGGGCGGCCAATGACCAACCGGATTGCCAATGACCAACCGCTTCGCCGCGCACGCACGGGTTGGCATTGACAGACGGGGTGGGGCAGTTGACTCTGTTCAAAACAGCACCGAGGGCAGGCGATGGAGCTAAATCTTACCTATGACCGACCCGAGGACGGGCCGGGGGCGGGCGCGGTGTCGGTGGGGTGGTTCCTGACGCAGGACAAGGGCGCGGTGATGTTTGATCCGCCAGAACGGGTCATCATGCGCCAGACCAACAAGGCCCATGCCAAATCCGCCAGCCGTTGCCCTGCGGTGGTGCAGTTGGAAAGCCGGTATTTCATGGTGAAATGCCCCTTCGACATTCACATCGGCTTTGGCCGGGACGACAAGGGCAAGGCGCATCTGATCAACCGGTCCGGGGTATCCAGCCCGATCCGCAGCAACAAGCTGGGCGAGGTTCTGACGCTGGTCGGAGAGGCGGAATGGCGCTATCCCGACCGGCCCACGGTGCAGATGGTACTGCCCTACTGCTTTATCGCGGATGAAATGGTCTATGTGACGCAACTCTCGGCGTTTTTGCATTACCGGAAAGAGGCGCTGCCCGGCACGATCTTTGGCGGGCGGTTCCCGGTGTCGATCTGGCCGCGCCCGCTGATGTGGGCGTTTGAATGGCATGAACCGGAAAAGGATATCGTGCTGAAGCGCGGCGAGCCGTTGTTCTATTGCCAGTTTGAGGCGATGGACCCCAGCCGTGCCGTGCAGATGGTGGAGGCCGAAAAAACGCCGGAACTGCTGTCCTATCTGGAAAAGATCGGTGGGGTGGTGAATTACGTCAACCAGACCTTTGGGCTGTTCAAGGCCGCCGAGGCGCTGCGGCCACGCAAGTTGCTGAAGGCGAAAGAACGAGATTGAGCGGGCCGGACTGGCGGGCGCTGCCCGTTTTTGACCTGCCCGTTTTTGACTGGCGGGTGGTCCCTCCACCGAAATGATTTGAGGACAAACATGCGATCCTTTCTAGAGATTTACGATGTGGCCAGTGGCACGGTGACGCCGGTTCTGGCCAGCGAGACGATGATCGAGGCGCCGAACTGGTCGCCCTGCGGCACGTATCTGCTGATCAACGGTGGGGGGCGGTTGTTCAAGGTGCCGCTGGCCGCGCCCGAAATGGTGGCGGTCGAAAGCGGGGCGGCGGTGAAATGCAACAATGACCACGGGATCAGCCCGGACGGTGCCACGATCGTGCTGTCCAGCCATCACGAGGGCGAAGGCTCGCGGATTTATACCATGCCTGCGGGCGGGGGTGATCCGGTGCGGGTGACGCCGCAAGCGCCAAGCTGGTGGCATGGGATGAGCCCGGACGGCACCACGCTGGCCTATGTGGCGGCGCGCGGCGGCAGTCGGGTGATCGACGTGTACACCAAGCAGCGCGGCGCGGCCGAGGTGCGGCTGACCCAAGGCGAAGGGCATTGCGACGGGCCGGATTACAGCGCGGACGGCGCGCAGATCTTTTACAACTGCGACCGCGACGGCCATGCGCAGATCTGGGTGATGGCGGCTGATGGCACGGGTCAGCGCAAGCTGTTCGCGGATGAGCATGTGAACTGGTTTCCGCATCCGTCCCCGGATGGGCGGCATCTGCTGTATCTGGCCTTTCCGCCGGGAACGCTGGGCCATCCCGGCGATCTGCCGGTGGCGCTGGTTCTGTGCGATCTTGACGGCAGCAATCGACGCCGCGTGCTGGAGATTCACGGCGGGCAGGGCAGCATCAATGTGCCGTGCTGGTCGCCGGATGGGACGAAGTTTGCCTTCATGCGCTATGCCAAGGGCGAATAGGCCGGGGCTGATTGGGGGAAAGGCACGATTAGGGGCGGACAGGGGGGCGGTAAGTCTTTAGAGTACGCCCGGACAAACAAAGGGAACCCCATGGGTAAGATTGCACTGACCGGACGAGACATTGGCGCGCCGACGCTAAAAGGGACCACCGCGGTGGCCGGCAAACTGGTGACGGTGACGGGTGGCGGCGCGGATATCTGGGGCAGTGCGGACCAGTTTCAGTTTGCCTGCACGCCGATGGGGGGCAATTTCAGCCTGACCGCGCAGATCGTGTCGATGACCATGGCGGACCCCTATTCCAAGGCCGGGATCATGCTGCGCGCCGGGGCGGATGCCGGGGCGCCGCATGTCATGTTGTTCGCCTTTGGCGACAACCGGGCGCGTAATTCCAACAATGGCGGGATTGAATTTCAAAGCCGCAGCCACCGCAGCGGCGATTGTGTCGGGGTCTATCCGTCGCAGCCCTTGGCCGAGACGCCGGATTTCCCAGTGGAGTACCCGAATGTCTGGCTGCGGTTGCAGCGCCGTGACGACGTGTACGAAGGCTTTGTCAGCAAGGATGGCGAGATGTGGCGGCGCTATTGCCAGCACAAGGCGGTCTTTGCGGGCGTGCCCTTGCTGGGGTTGGCGGTGACGGCGCATCACGCGTCCAAGCCGATCACGGTCGTCTTTGGCAATGTGGATTACATCCCGCTGGAATGAGGCTGCGGCTTTTCGCCCAGTCAAGCTTGGGCGGCCCGGTCGTAGCGATTTGGGCCGCAAAACCCCTTTAAAAAGCGCCGGGCCGATCCCAAGTAGGGGCAGGGCCAAGGTCAATGTGCTGAATCGTCGGGCATTGCCGGGGTGCCGGAGCAAAGGAGTTCTGACCGATGAATTTGGAGAAATTCACGGAGCGGTCGCGCGGGTTCTTGAATGCGGCGCAGACCATTGCGATGCGAGAAAGCCATCAGCGACTGGCGCCCGAGCATCTGCTGAAAGCGATCATGGATGACGATCAGGGTTTGGCATCGAACCTGATCCGCCGGTCGGGTGGCGAGCCTGCACGGGTCAATGAGGCGGTGACGCTGGCCATGACCAAGGTGCCGAAAGTGACCGGCGATGCGCAGCCCTTCATGGATCCGGGATTGGTCAAGGTGCTGGACGAGGCGGAAAAGCTGGCCAAGAAGGCTGGCGACAGTTTTGTGCCGGTGGAGCGGATTCTGATGGCCTTGGCCATGGTGTCCAGCCGCGCCAAAGAGGCGCTGGAAGCGGGGGCGGTAAAGGCCCAGGCGCTCAACTCGGCGATCAATGACATTCGCAAGGGGCGCACGGCGGACAGTGCCAGTGCCGAGGAAGGCTATGACGCGCTGAAGAAATATGCGCGCGACCTGACCGAGGCGGCGGCAGAGGGCAAGATCGACCCGATCATCGGCCGGGATGAAGAAATTCGCCGCACGATGCAGGTTCTGTCGCGGCGCACCAAGAACAATCCGGTGCTGATTGGCGAACCCGGCGTGGGCAAGACGGCGATTGCCGAGGGGCTGGCGCTGCGGATCATCAACGGCGATGTGCCGGAATCCCTGCGCAACAAGAAGCTGATGGCGCTGGACATGGGCGCGCTGATTGCCGGGGCCAAGTACCGGGGCGAGTTTGAGGAACGGCTGAAGGCCGTGCTGAACGAGGTCACCGAAGGCGCTGGCGAGATCATCCTGTTCATCGACGAGATGCACACGCTGGTCGGCGCGGGCAAATCGGATGGCGCGATGGATGCGGCCAACCTGATCAAACCGGCCCTTGCGCGGGGCGATTTGCATTGCGTGGGCGCGACCACGTTGGATGAATACCGCAAATATGTCGAAAAGGACGCGGCTTTGGCGCGGCGGTTCCAGCCGGTGATGGTCAGCGAACCCTCGGTCGAGGATACGATCAGCATTCTGCGCGGCATCAAGGAAAAGTACGAATTGCACCACGGGGTTCGGATTTCGGACTCGGCTTTGGTGGCGGCGGCGACGCTGTCGCACCGCTATATCACCGACCGGTTTCTGCCCGACAAGGCGATCGACCTGATGGACGAGGCCGCCAGCCGGTTGCGCATGGAAGTGGACAGCAAGCCCGAGGAACTGGACGCGCTGGACCGCCAGATCCTGCAAGGCCAGATCGAGGCCGAGGCGTTGAAGAAGGAAGAGGACGCGGCCAGCAAGGACCGGCTGGAGCGGCTGGAGAAAGAGCTGTCGGGGCTGCTGGAACGCTCGGCTGAAATGACCGCGCGCTGGCAGGCGGAACGCGACAGTCTG